>DATCFJ010000871.1:0-9395 GCA_036509605.1 Polyangiaceae bacterium
CGCGAGCGTCCTGTACTACAAGGTCGCGACGGACAACGCGGGCGACGCGGTCTTCGTCTGGACGCAGACGACCGACAACAACAACTACAGCGTGATGGTCGCCGGCTACCACGCCGGCGCTACGACTCCGTGGAGCAGCCCGCAGCAAGTCGGTACGGTGTTCAACCAAGGCACGCCCGCGTCAGTGCAAATCGACCGCAGTACCGGCGTTGCGCTGATCGCTTGGTCGGAGGGCCCCTATGGAACCATCATCCCGCACCTGCGAACGTACACCGTCGGTACGAACACCCTCGGTAGCGACACGGCCCTGCGTGCCACGACGACCAATAACTTCGCCGGCGACAGCATGGCTCTCGCCCTCGAGACCAACGACGCACTGTCCGGCTTCGCAGCCTGGTACGAGAAGGATACGGCCTCGGATCTCATCTCTCTGTACGCCTTGCACGTCACTGCCGGCGTCCCGGACGCAGGTGGCAACGGTTACGACATTCAGCAGCTCGCCCTTGCTACCAAGAATTTCACGACCGACATATTCAACTACAACTCGCAGCACAACGTTGCCGCGAGCAACGAAGCGCGGATGGTCTCCGTGTCGGCGAGCGGCAATGGCGCGGTTGTCTGGCCCGTGTATAACGGCCTCGCGACGGACGCGATCCACGGCGAGCTGTACGTCCGCCGCTACATCGCGGGCACTTGGGGCCCTGTCGAGCTCGCGGCTTCCCAAGGCCCCTCGTTCTACGGCCCGGATTGGGCGATCGACGACAATGGCAACATGATTGTCGTGACGCAGACCAACAACGTCGGCTTCGATTTCGTAAGCGGCGTGGAAGGCAGCGCGTGGTCCGCCGCGCAACGCCTAGCCAACGTAAACGGGTCTTTGGCGGTGCCGCGCATCGCGGTCGATTCCGGCACAGGCAAGGGCGTCGTCACCTTCCGCGATCAGAACAACAGTAGCCGCGCGCCCCTGCGCGGCGCCTTTTACGATCCGACCACGCACGCGCTATCGCCTGCCTTCACGATCGACGATCCGCAGCAGAGCGGCGGCGAATCCGGCCGAGTGCGCATCGACAGCACAGGCACGGCGACGGTTGTCTTCCCGCAACAACAGAAGGTACTGCCGCAGGGAGCCAACTCGGCCAACATGGATTTGTTGTTCCAGACGAGCTGCAAGTAGGCGCAAAAGCCCGCGTCTGCTAGCGCCGCGGCGGCTGCTATTTCGAAACGATTCTAACTCGGTCGAACCTGTTTTCTCATCTTCTTCAAGAAGGTTTGGGTGCACAGGCCGTGGCTGGATTCGTGCTCGATGATTTCTTGCGTTAGGCGAGCTTTGGTCTCGTTGGCGCAGCTCGAGTTGTCGCGAATCTCGCTCGCTAGCCGAGCGCCTTCGGTAGTGGACGGCCAGGTCTGCTTCTCGACGGCTGCGGTCTTGTTCGTACCCCGGTGGTGCGAGGCCTTGGTTTTTGTCACGTCACGGAACAAGCCAGTGTCGGCTGAACGCTTACCTGAGCCGTGACAGCCCGGGCAGGTCGTGGTCAATCCGAATGAGTTACCGATTCTGCCGTCACCCCCGCAGATCCCGCAATTCTCACTGGGCAACTAGAACGCTCATTCCCTGAGCGATGCGATTGGTCATAGAGCGAGCGTAGCACGGAGCTAGAGCGCCCGAGGCCCGCTTTCGTTTCCGCTCACAATCGGCGCGAATCGGCGACGTCGGATTGCCACTCGAGCTCCAGGCGCTCATTCGCGTGCTCTAGCCTGGTCGAGCGTCGTGTACCAGCTCGCTCGAGTAACTACGTTGGGTCCTTGTGGCCGTGGTCGCCCCGCGTCACGTTCACGAGCACGCCCTGTTCGAAATACGCGAACTCGACGAACCGGTTGCTTCCGAAGTCATCGGTCCAACGATCAATTGGCTTTCCGCTTCGGGCCTGCTGCTGCCGCCTGCGTGGATTTGAACAGGCCATAAGCGAGCACCGTCAAACGTCGCCGCTAGCCGTTGCACTCTCGGCGTGGTGTGATCGTCTATCCACCATGTCTGCGTCCGAGCGCTTGCGGGTCCTGTTCCTGTGCAGTGGGAACTATTACAGAAGTCGTTTCGCAGAGGAGCTATTCAACTACCTCGCGGCGGAGGCCGGGTCGGTGTATCGCGCGGACTCAGCGGGGCTTTGGCCCAACTGTCAAACGCACAACGAAGGACCCATGTCGGTGCATACGATCTCGGGGTTGAAGGAGCGCGGCGTGCCATTGCCTGCCGCGCTTCGGCTGCCGCGTGATGTCAGCGAGGCCGATCTGCGTGGTGCCGCGCTCACGATTGCGCTGAAAGAGTCCGAACACCGCCCGTTCCTGGAGAGGCGCTTTCCGAGCTGGCTCGCAAGCGTCGAGTTTTGGCACGTTGACGACGTAGGGGACTCGCCGCCCAGCGTGGCGCTGCCGCAGATCGAGCTTGGGGTGCGCGGCCTGCTGGAACGACTATCCAAAAAGGCTTAACGCGACTCGCTGTGCTGAACCCGCCGGAGGGCATCGTTTCCAGCGCCCTTTGGTGCTCGCTCCGAATGCAAAACTTTTCTCAAGATTGGTCACACCTTGGGTCGCGGCGCGCTCGCCTTCGCGATGATGGGTCGGGGCCTTTCCGCGCGCGCCCCAGATGCAAAAGTCTTACATAGGACGCGCTTCTGCAGCGTCTAGGATGCCCGCGAGAACCTCGATCCACGTCGGAAGGCCGACGTAGATCGGCTGCCACGCGAGGGCATGAGACCGTCCCCGGCGCTCGCGCGAGTCTCAAGCCGTGCCGCGTTTGCGCCGTTGTGGGGCGCGCGACGCAAAACACGCTCACCGCGCGGACATGCTCGTGGGCTGCGCTGGCGTGCGCGGGCGTGTCGCTGAGCAATAGGCCGAGGGTCGAGAGGCCGGCCATGCCGCCGACGTAACGCAGTGTCGAAGTGAGGCCCGCGGCCGTGCCGCTCTTTTCCTTTGGAACGGCGCAGAGTGCGGCGGCTTGTGCAGGCGCCGAGCGCGCACAGCGAACCACTCAGCGCGAGAGCGCGCGCACCGAAGCCGAGAGCGCTACTGCGATCACCAAGCGCGTGAGCGCTGGGCTAGTTTTGTCAGCCACGGGTGATGGCTCGCCGCTGTAGCAAGTACAAATCGTCTTGCGCGAACGACCATTCTAGATCTTGCGTTCCGCCGAAGGCCTCTTCGCACCGCGAGGCCAACTGATCGAGGAGCAGCAACTGCGCGTCGGACAGGCAGAAGACCCTTGCGCGGTGCGCTTCGACCTCGACCTCGCTCGTTCCGCCGCCGTCGTCCCAGACGATGGCCAAATCCTTGTCGCCCAACGTGCGCTCGATCACTCGTCCGCCGCGTGCCATGCGATAGTTGTCGGGGGTGACGAGGCCAGCGACGACGCTCTCGCCAAGCCCCCACGCCGCCTCGACGACGCGCTCGTCGGCCCCGGAGATCGGATGGCGCGTGAATAGCACTCCCGAGCAATCCGCCGCTACCAGCACCTGTACGACGATGCCCATGCGCGGCTCCAGCGGCAAACCCAGGCGCTGCCGATAACCCAAGGCCGCCTCCGTGCGCGACGAAGCGTGCACTTGCGCTACCGCTTCCAGGAGCGCGTCGGGCGTTCGCACGTTGAGCAAGGTAGCGTGTTGTCCGGCGAAGCTCGCGCCCTCCGAGTCCTCGCCGACAGCGGACGAGCGCACGGCGACAGGCTGCCCGAGCTGTGCGAAAGCGTTCAGTAGCTGCTCGCGTGCTTGTGCGTCTTCAGCTACCAGGCGTGAAACGAAGCTCGAGGTCAGCGCGAGCCCGGGTGGGACCGGCAAACCGGCGCGCAGCGCGTGGCCGAGCTGCGTGGCTTTGCCACCATGGGCGTCCGTGTCACAGGCTCGAGCTAGCGGGATGATCACGAGGGCTGGGACAAGATAGACACTTCGCCGCTGCTACCGTCGACGCGAATGCGCGCGCCGTCGGGGATCGTCCGCGTGGCGTCCTTCGTGCCGACGATACCGGGGATGCCGTACTCCCGCGCGACAATGGCCGCGTGGCACAGCTGGCCACCGCGATCGGTGACGAGCGCGCCCAAGAGCGGCAAGACCACGTTGAAGTAGGGGGAGGTCGCGCGCGTGACCAAGATATCCCCGCTCTTGATCTTGTCGAAATCAGCGGCGTCGAGCACCAGTCGCGCGGTGCCTTCATAGACGCCTGAGTTTACCGAGATCCCACGCACGACGGTGGCCGAGTTCTTGGCGTCTGAATCTTTGAGCAAATTGTTGAGGATGGCGTCGACCGCTTTCACGGCTCTGCGCGCTGGCGCGGGAAAGATGTCGGCGGACGGCGGCGGAACGGGCGGCGAGTTCAGCCAAGCAGGGATGTCTGCGCTGGTCTTGGTGAGTCGCCAGTCGACTCGCTTTTGGACTTCAGCGGCCGAGGTGCCAGCATCGCCCAGCAGTAGCGCCTGCACTTCGCTGAGCGAAAGATCGACCGCGTGGTCGACCGCGTTGAGCTTGCCCATGGAGACCAAGCGCTGCCCTGCCTCGAGCAGGGCGCGTCGCGCAAGGCCCGTTGCCCAACCGTCCGAGTAGACGCCTCGTTCGTCGCGCAAGCGATTGACCAAGCGCGCTTCGCCTAGCAGCTCATCGAAGCGGGTTCGATGCTCGGCCGGCACGCGCTCACGCAGCGCCTGTTCCTTCGCATCTCGGTCCTGCAGCGACTTTGCGCTCGCGCCGGCTACGGCTGCGCGCAGCGCTTTGACCAGCAGATCCGGCATTTCTCCGCAGTTGTTGTCGCATAAATCGTAACCCATCGAACGATAACGCACGATGTTCAAGTACGCGCGCGCGGCCTCGCCCAACGCGCCGCTACTGGTCGTCAGGGCGTCGAGGACGGCTTGTGCGTTCGCCCCTGCGAGCGCAGTGCGCGCGGCTTCGTCTCCGCGGATGGCGGCTGCCAACGCCTCGAGCTCTTCCGCGGCTACGCCGTTGGAGATGGGTGAAGTGCCACGGAGCAGCTCCAGCGCGCCACCTGCCGGCACCTGCGTCCATTCGGTCACGTGCGCCACGTAGTCGCCAGTTGCGACCGTGCAAGTGATCGTGAACCGGTGATGCAGGGTGATCATTGCCTCCTGATGCTCGCGCATTACGGACAAGTGTTGGGCGAGCGCCTTGTCGTCGAGGGCTGCCGGGTCGACGGCTTGCAGCTGCAAGTGCCTCGCGATCGCAGCCGGCTTCTCGACGCAGTCCCATAGCTCGAGATCCGCGCGCCACTGCTTGCTCTCGAAAGCCTTTCGACATACCTTGATGCGGGCTCGCATTTTCGGGACGAGGCGCGACACCAACCAGAGCACGGGCTTGGGCGGCGGCCCAGATGCGCCTTCCGGAGCACCGAAGATGATCGCTTGTTGGTACAGAAAGCTATTGATCAGCGTGGGCTTGAAGTGACTGAGCAAGAGCCCGTATCGCGCGGTGCCTTCGGCGAATCCCTTGGGGAACGCGCGCAGAAAGCCTTCCGCCGTAAAGTGCGTCATCGGCCGTGGAAAATGCGCGTTTTCGGCTTCCCACGGTCCTGGTCCCGGTGCTTGAAACTTAATCTCGGCGTCCATGATTTGCACTCCCGTTCGATGACGTTCTCTTGACGATACGACGAATTGGTCTCGTCAGAGCGCCATTTTCGCCTCGGTCGGGGATTTCTAGCGGTTCTCGGCGGCATTCGGCTGCGGCGGGGGCCGGGAGTCGCTCTTGGGACAGGCCGATTTGCAGCCAAATGCGGCCTGTTTCGGAACGTGAATTAGTTGGGGCTCCCCACTATCGGCTCGCGTGCGAGAGGGCAGGCTGCTGTTCGCGCTCGTTTAGGCGTTGTCAAGTGCCGAGACCTCCAAGCGCTGCGAGGTGCTGGGCGGGGTTGTGAGCGCCCTCTCTTCTCTTTTGGGCGCCTCGAAGGTTTCTCGCGTGCGCTAGTGCGGCGCGGCGTCTCGCTGCGAGCCTCTCTGCAGCTGAGTAATTCGCCGCAGCTACGATCTGAGTATTCGTGTGTGGAAGTAACACCGTCGTTTTTCGTCGGGTTCAGTGACTCCGTCGCGCGATCGTGGAAGTAGCGTGCGAGTGCGACGCGCACACCGCGCGTGAGTGCAGCGCAGCCCGCGTAAGATGCGAGTCTACAAAAGCGTCGTGCGCTCGCGCTTTGAGTTGACCTGTTGCTCGAACGACTCCTACCCTCGAAGTTTACCCGGGGAGTAGTTTTGTCGATGACCAGACCGCCACGCGCTCGCTCCATGACCGCCCGTTCACTGAGCCACGCCGCGCGAGCGTTCTTCGCGGCGGCACTGGCACTGGCGTTGGCTTCGGCGTGCGGCTCGTCTGGCAGCAGCTCGACGGATCCGAACGGCAGCACTAGTGGCGCGTCGTCCGGCGGTGACGGCAACGCTGACGCGGGCGCGCCCAACACCGGAACTGCAGGCAGCGCCGCGAGCAGCTCGCTCGGCGGGGGCCCAGAAGTTCAGGGCGAAGCAGGGCAGGGCGGCGAGGCGGGTGCCCAGAGCACGCCGCTCTTGCCCGCATGCCAAGCGGTCTACACTTCGTGCGATTCCCATTGCGGTCCGGTTCATGATCCGTGCACCGGGGACAACTTCGACTGCGGCGCGTGCGCCGGCGGAATGGCCTGTGACCGCGACACCCATACGTGCATCGCGCCCAAGCTCACCTGCCAAGAGCTCGGTGCCGAGTGCGGCAAGATCCGCAATACCTGCGGGGAGAGGCTGGACTGTGGTGACTGCTCGGCCGGCCAAGAGTGCGATCCGGATACCAACAAATGCACTGCGTGCAGTAATCCGACCTGTAAAGATCTCGGCTTCGAGTGCGGTGCGGCTTGGCTCGGTTGCGGCAGCCACCTGGAGTCGACCAACTGTGGTGACTGCGCCGCGGGCAGCGTGTGTAACCCTTCCTACAACCGTTGCGAGCCGGCGCCGCCCGCTGCTGGCGGCACGTGTATTCCGAAGAGCACGAAGGATCTGTGCGCCGCCCAGAACGCGGAGTGCGGCTACATCTCGAACGGTTGCGGAGATACCGTAAAATGCGGCGATTGCGCGCTCGGGCTCAGCTGCGGCACCAACGGCATCGCCAACCGCTGTGGGCCACCCGAGCCAGCGTGGCAGTGCGTGGTCGAGCAACGCGAGTGCGGTCTGACCGCCGCGGCGTGCGGTGCGAAGCCAGTCAATTGCGGTACCTGCACGAAGCCCGACGTGTGCAACACGAACGGCAAATGCGGCGCGCCGTGTGCGCCGAAGCTGCCACCCGAAGCCGCCGCGGTTGACTGCGGCTCCTTCGACGACGGCTGCAATGGCAAGATCAGCAAGGTCTGCCCGAAGACTGCCAAAGGCGCCAAAGAGGCGTGTAAGGCCGACGGTAGCTGTTGCGCGGCGAAGACCTGCGTCGACGACTATAAGAACCAATGCGGCACCGGGCTGAGCGACGGCTGCGGCGCCACCGTGGACTGCGCTTGCGGCGCGACCGGCGTGTGCAGCACGAAGGCCAGCGGCATGACCGGCACCTGCTGCCAAAAGCATGACTGCACGTTTTATCCTGGCCAATGCGGCACCCTGGACGACGGCTGTGGTGGCACGATTTCGTGCGGTTGTGGCGCGCAAAGCTGCAAGAAGGCCGCTTCCGCGGTAGCGGGAACTTGCTGCGATTTGCCCGCCTGCGGCGCTCAGTGCGGCGTCACGCTCATGAACAGCTGCGGCTCGAAGGTTTGCTCGGCGACCGGCTGCGCGAGCGGCATGGCGTGCGACGCGCCCAGCCAGACTTGCTGCGCGTTGCCGACCTGCGGCACGCAGTGCGGCGTCACGCTGATGAACACTTGCGGCAGCAAGGTGTGCAGTGCCACCTGCGGCACTGGCAAAGCCTGCGACGCAGCCAGCAAGACTTGCTGCACTCTGCCGACGTGCGGCAACTCGTGCGCTAAGACCGTGACCAACGCTTGTGGCTCGGTCGACTGCAAGTGCGCCGGCGCGAGCGTGTGCCAAGCGAACCAAACCTGCTGCGCGCCGCGCACCTGCGGCGGCTATTACAACGGAAAGTGCGGCACGAAGCTCGACGACGGCTGCGGCAGCACGATCGACTGCGGCTGCACCGGCACCGGCAATGTGTGCAGTAAAACCGCGGCAAATACCGTCGGGGCCTGCAGCTGTCCAACACTTCTCAGCTGCACCGACTACCCGAATCAATGTGGGGACTTCCCCAACGGCTGTGGCGGCAGCGTGCATTGCACGTGCGCTGATCACAACTTGCCGGCGTACGACACCTGCGGCGGCAGTAAACAGAGCGGCGTGTGCGGTTGCACCAAAAATAGCTGTGGTAGCGCGTGCGGCAAGGTCGACGACGGCTGCGGTGGCGTCATCGACTGTGGGCCGTGCTGAGGCAAGATGAGCATGCGGTTCAAGAGCAAACTGTGCGCGGTACTCGGTACGTCGTTTCTGGCTTGCGCCTGCTCGAGCGCGCCGGACGTCGTCGCGGGCAACATGGGTCCTTCCGGTAGCGGTGACAGCGCCGGTGCCGCAGGGGAAGCCAACGCCAACGGTGGCAACGGCAACGGCGCGGGACCCAGCCTCGACTTGGACGGCGGGAACAACGGAGGCGCGCTGGGCGTGAACATGGATACCTGCGCCGCGAACGCACAGCGCGTCGCGCTCGTCCCGCTCGACATGGGTCTCGGCGTCGACACGTCGTACTCCATGGACTTCGACGACAAGTGGATTCAGGTGCGGGATGCGCTGAACGTCTTCGCCAACAACCCGAACTACACGAACATGGGCGTTGCGCTGCAATTTTTCCCGGTGCGCCTGCAGTGTGACGTCGCAGCGTACGCGGCTCCGATCGTGCCGATGCAGGTTTTGCCAGGCGTGCAGCCGGCGTTCAGCAGCGCGGTAGATGCGCAGCGCATGTTCGGCGGTACACCGCTCGTGCAAGTGATGCAGGGCATGGTCGGTTACATGCGCGGCTGGGCCAAGGCGCACACCGACCGCAAGCCGGTGTTGGTGCTCGCAACCGACGGCATCCCCGACGACACCTGCTCGGCCTCCGACATCGACCCCGTCAACTCGCTCGACAACGCGTTAGCGCTCGCCAAGGACTCGTTCGAAGGCGACCCGTCCATCCCCGTCTTCGTGATCGGCGTCGGCGAGGAGCTCACTGCGCTGAATGCCATCGCCAAAGCCGGCGGTACGGATAGCGCTGCTGTGATCGCGACCACCGGCAACGTGACCGAGAAGTTTCTCGCGGCTTTGGACAACATCAGGCATAGGGCGCTCTCCTGCGACTACGCGATCCCTCCGCCCACGTCGGGCGAGATAGACTATGACGCGGTCAACGTCACGTTCCGCGAAGGCGCCGCCAAAGCCGAAA
>DATCFJ010000872.1:0-3240 GCA_036509605.1 Polyangiaceae bacterium
ATTCGTCGTGTGCCCGCGCCACACGCGGGCTCGCCCGCCCTTGGCGAGGCGAGCTCCAAGCTATTGCGCGGCTTCGACTGCGCTCTCTTCAGCGCGGCCGAGCGTGACTTCCACGGTGTGTTTTCGGCCGTCATCGAAGACCGGTACGACGTTGCCGGCTATCGGTGTGCCGTCCACGACGACGGACAACACGCCCTTGGACACGTGCTCCGGGTTGGTTACGGTGATCGAGTACTCGGCGCCGCGGAAGCGTCGGAGCACGCTGAAGCCGTCCCAAGCCTTGGGGATACACGGGTTCACCTCGAGCCCCGCATAACAAGGCGCGATGCCGAGGATGTGCTTGATGCCGGCCTGATAGCACCAGGAGGCAGTCCCCGAGAGCCAGCTATTGCGCGCCAGCCCGAACAACGGGTGCTCGTTGCCCAGGATGTTCTGCGCGTACACATACGGCTCGCACTCGTAGACGTCGATGACGTCATTCTTCGCGGCGGGGTTGATCTGATTGTAATATTGGAATGCGCGATCGCCGTTGCCGACTAGCGTCTCCGCGATCATCACCCAGGGATTGGCGTGCAGGAAGATGCCGCCGTTTTCCTTGGCTCCCGGCGGGTAGGTCGTGACGCCGCCCTTGGTGGAGTCGTAGCCGTCGTAGCCGGGGCTGCTGAGCTTGATCCCGTTCGGGGTATTGAGCAGCCGGTGCACCGAGTCGAGCGCGATTTGCGCGCGATCTCGCGGCGCGAAGCCGGAGATCACAGGCCAGCTTTGGCCGTTCGCCCAGATCTGTCCTTGGCTATTTTTGCGCGAGCCGATGGCAGCGCCGTCGTGATCGAAGTAGCGCACGTACCATTCGCCGTCCCAGGCGAACTCATTGACCAGGCTGCGCATGTGCTCGTAGTCCGCGCGGTAGCGTTGTGCGAGCTCGGGCTCACTACGGAACTCGCACAGCTCAATCAAATCGAGCAACGCTTTGCCGTATTGGTTGGCGACGAACAGCGACTCGGCTCCGGTTCGCAGATTGACCGTGTCGTTCCAATCCGCGAAGCCGAGTAGCGGCAGGCCGTGCCGGCCGACGTTGCGCTTGGTGAAGTCGACCGCGCGCTTTAGGTGATCGAAGACCGTGCCGGTTTGGCTGGCAGCGCCGTGCTTGTCCTTCTCGTAGTAGGGCAACACCTGGTCGAGGAAGGCGATGTCACCTGTCTCCTTGAGGTATGCGCAAACCGCAAACACGATCCAGAGGTGGTCGTCGCCGTAGTATTGGGGGCGATCTTCCATCTCTCGCGCATCGCCTTCGGTGGCGAGCATGGTGGAGGCGTAGAACTGATGCATCGCCGAGCCGTTCGCCTTCATGACCGAGAGCAGCTTCTCGATCAGCACGCGAGCTTCTTCGGGCATCGCGGACATGACGCCCATGACGTCTTGCGAGCTGTCGCGGAAGCCCATGCCGCGGCCGCCAAAGCCAAGCTGGTACAGCGACAGATCTCGCGACCAGTTCTTCGTCATGTAGCACTGTCGCGGATTGTGCACATTGAGCATGCTGTTCATGCTGGCATCCGGCGTGCTGACTTGAACGTTGCCAAGGTACTCGTCCCAGCTGCCGCGCATGGCTGCCAAAGCGACTGAAACAGCCTGGTCGTCGCGGTACTTCTCGAACAAGCCGCGAGCCGCCGCCAAGCTTTCGGCCGGCCTGCCCTCTTGCTGGGTGAGCAGGGTCACGAAGCGTGCGCTCTCGCCTGGGGCGAGCGCGCCGAGGGGCAGCAGCAAAGCTGCGATGTTGTCGCCGCGCAGCGCCAGCGAGCTGGACAGCTCGGCCGCAAGCAGGCTTTTGGGCTGCTGGAACGTGCCGTATTCGTTGTCGCCGAGGAACACACGGCGATCCGTCTCGAATGAGCTGACCGGGACGTTGGCGGTAAAATACGTTTGGCGCTGAGCCTTGTTCATGAACGCGAACTGGGCGAGGATCTTGCGCCCCGCGCCGTCGTCATGCACTTCGCTCTGCATGGTCTGGGGCACCCAATCGGCGTTCGTGAATTGCTTGAGCGCGTCGAAATGGGTGTATTCGAGCACCGGCACTGCATCGAGCTCGACGGTTTCGTGGCTCAGATTGGTGACGCTGACCTCTTGCACCAACACTTGGTCGTTGGTCGGCACGAACACGGTGATCTGCGTGCGAATGCCGTGGAACTCGCTGATGAACTTGCTGTAGCCGAGGCCGACCCGACACTCGTAGCGGTCGAAGGCGTCGAGCGTTGGCACGAAGAAAGGCGAGAACACCTGCGCCTTACCAGCGGCGCGGCGACGCAGATACAACGTCTGCCCCTTGAACTGCGAGCCCGGTAGCTGCGGAATGTACTTGGTGATGCGATTTAGCGCTGGATCACCCTTACACAGCAGCAAGCCGCCGGTGTGGTCGATGAATCCCCCGAAGCCGAGGGTGCCCACGTAGTTGATCCACTTGACCGGAGTACGCGGGTTCGTAATCACGTACTCGCGCTCTTGGTCGTCGAAGTAGCCGTACTTCATGAAACCGATTTCCTTACCGAACTTAGTAAACCAAAGCAGTGCGTTAAGCGCCAGGTCAAAACGGCGATTTTCAGCTTAGGAAGGGCTCGTAACTAGCTTTTGTGGGGAACTAGTTCCTCACTAGCTGCAACCGGTTCCATTCGAAGGGGAACTTTCAGGAATGGGGCCCCCCGAGCCCGGTCATTGCGCGCGCCCGCCCGCGGCACGGCGGCCTCCCGAAACAACTGCGTTTCGTCCTAGACTGTTGTCTTGGAGCAACACTGAGGCCGCTCCGGCGCGGCCTCAGTGTGTTGCTCGTCGCACAGTGATTGCCAGATCTGGGTGTAGCGGCGAAAATGGCCTGGAAATGCCGTGTTCTCGGGTTGGCTCGAAGCTTGCTCAAGGGCCAAGCCGTGAGCCAGGAAACACTACGAATCGCGCGCGGCTTATGCCTCGCTGGGGCGCTGCTTGGACCAATTTGCTCGAGACCCGCATGGGCCGCCGGGCCCGCAGAGGCCTCGTCCGAGACGCTGGAAGGGCATGTGGTGGCCTTCGAGCTGGGGGACGTCGTGGTCGACGTGGCCGGCGATCGCGGCGCGACCACTGGCGCCACGCTCGAGCTGTGGCGACCGCTCAACATCAAGCATCCGGTGACGGGGCAGATGGTGAGTGACCGTTTCTTGATCGGGCGGCTGCGGCTCGTACAAGTGCGCGGGGCCCTCTCCCTGGCGCTGCCCGACG
>DATCFJ010000873.1:0-6080 GCA_036509605.1 Polyangiaceae bacterium
GAGGGGCGCGCGGAGAGCGCTACCGACCCGGCGCCGCTCGGTATGGCCGAGGTCACGGTCACGCTCAAGCCGCGCAGCGAATGGCGAAAGGGGCTGCAATGGGACGACCTCGTCAAACAGATGGATCAGAAACTGCACTTCCCCGGCATGCCGAACGTGTGGTGGATGCCCATCCAGACCCGCACGGAGATGCTGGCGACCGGAGTGCGCAGCCCGCTCGGGATCCAGGTATTCGGCGACGATCTCGACGCGATCGAGAAGGCAGCGATCTCAGTCGAGCACGCGGTCGCAACGGTGCCTGGAACCCGTAGCGCGTTTGCGGAGCGCTCGACTGGCGGGTTCTACATCGATTTCGAGGTCAAGCGTGAGGCGGCCGCGCGACATGGCCTGAGCGTCCAAGACGTGAACATGGTTGTCGCCCAATCGATCGGCGGTGAGAACGTGTCCGAGACGGTCGAGGGGCGCGAGCGCTATCCGATCTCGGTTCGCTACGCGCGTGAATTTCGCGACGACCCGGAGCTCTTTGGCCGCATTCTGATCGGAACGCCGGACGGCGCGCAGCTGCCCCTCTCGGAAGTCGTGACCGTCCGCAGCGTGCTCGGTCCGCCGATGATTCGCAGCGAGGGTGGTAAGCTGGTCGGCTTCGTGTTCGTCGACACCGACCGCCCGATCGCCGACTATGTGGCTGAAGCCCAGCGCGCGGTGGCTAGCAAAGCTACGTTACCGCCGGGTACCCGCCTGGCTTGGGTCGGGCAGTTCAAATACTTCGAACGCGCCAAGGAGCGCTTGAAGTGGGTCATCCCACTCACTCTCGGCATTGTCTTCCTGCTTCTGTATCTGAACACCCAGTCGATCGCGGAGACCGTCATCGTGATGCTGGCGGTCCCGTTCTCGCTCGTCGGAGCTATCTGGCTGCTGTACTTCCTACACTACAACATCAGTGTTGCAGTCTGGGTCGGAGTCATCGCTCTGGCCGGCCTCGACGCAGAAACGGGCGTGGTGATGCTGCTCTACCTCACGCTCGCTTACGACCGAGAGCAACGCGAAGGCCGACTTAGGTCCTTCGACGACCTGCGTGAAACCATCGTCGAAGGCGCCGCCAAGCGCCTCAGGCCGAAGCTCATGACCGTCGCCACGATGATCATCGGCTTGGTCCCCGTACTCTGGAGCAGCGGCACGGGTGCAGACGTCATGAAACGCATCGCCGCGCCGATGGTCGGCGGCCTCGTCACCTCCTTCCTGCTCGAATTGACGGTGTATCCAGCGATTTTCGCGATCTGGAAAGGTCGCGGTCTGCCAGCACAAGGCGCTTTCACAGAGGAACAGAAGCATGGTCACTAGACGCGACGTAATTCTGACCGGGGCCGCCCTGGCAGGCGCCTCCGCTGCCTTGACCAAGAGCAACTCCGCAGCGGCTTCGCAAGGGTCGGGCGCCGCGGGTTGGGAGCGCTCCTACGTGGGTGGCCCCGATCATGGCGGACTTTCGCCCGGGCAACCCGGCCGTGACTACACTCCGGTGACGACGCCTAACGGCTCGGCACTGCCCTGGAAAGTCGTCGACGGCGTTAAGGTCTTTCATCTCATCGCCGAAGAAGTCTGGCACGAGTTTGCGCCGGGCATCAGCGCACACTGCTGGGGTTACAACGGCAGCGTGCACGGGCCGACGATTGAAGCCGTCGAAGGCGACCGAGTGCGCGTGTACGTGACCAACAAGCTTCCTGCTGCGACGACCGTGCACTGGCACGGTGTCTATGTGCCGGCCGGCATGGACGGCGTGGGCGGCCTCAACCAGAAACCGATTCAGCCGGGAGAAACCTTCAAATACGAATGGACGTTCCGACAACACGGAACACTGATGTACCACTCGCATCACGACGAGATGACGCAGATGGCCCTGGGCATGACCGGCCTGATCGTCGTGCATCCGCGAAACCCAAGCCCCGAATATAAAGTCGACCGGGACTTCGCGATCATGCTCAGCGAGTGGAAGATCAAGCCAGGAACCTCGCGTCCCGATCCGAACGAGATGACCGACTTCAATCTGCTGACCATGAACGCGCGCGTATTTCCGGGAACCGCGCCGCTGGTCTGTAAGAAGGGCGACCGAGTACGGATTCGCTTTGGCAATCTGGGCCCCATGGATCACCACCCGATCCATCTGCATGGGCACCACTTCAAGGTCGTAGCAACCGACGGTGGCACGATCCCGCTTTCGGCACAGTTGCCAGAGACGACCGTGCTGGTCGCAACGGGCTGCACTCGCGACATCGAATTCATCACGGATGCTCCGGGGGATTGGGCGATGCACTGTCACATGACCCACCACGTGATGAATCAGATGGGGCACAACATTCCCAACATGGTCGGAGTGGATACTCGCGGCATCGCCAAACGAGCACGCACGCTGCTACCCGGCTACATGTCGATGGGAGAAAACGGCTCGGGTGACATGGCCGGCATGGGCATGCCCGTGCCCAAAAACAGCATCCCAATGGTGGGCGGGAACGGTCCGTTCGACGTCATCACCATGGGCGGCATGTTTACGATCCTCAAGGTCCGAGAAAAGCTCGAAAGCTACGAAGATCCAGGCTGGTATCAGTATCCAGCGGGCAGCGTTGCCGACGTGGCGAAGGCCGCGGATCTCGCGCGCGACGGAGTGCAGGTCTGATGGGACACTTCACTTCGAGTGCGAAGCACGTGAAGCGCTGGGATTGGCTGGCGCTACTCGGCATCGGGTTGTCGACGTCGGCCTGCGTATCGGAGGACATAGGCTACCAGGACGTGCGGAATACGACAGCCGCGCGCATTCATCGCGACGTACGCTGGGACGCGCACGATTCCGCCTCCGTGACGCAACGCGAAACCCGCGACTTACTTGCGCGCCCGCTGGACGCGAACTCGGCGGTTCAAATTGCGCTCTTGAACAATCAAGGGCTTCAGGGAGCGTTCGAGGAGCTAGGCGTCGCGCGCGCTGGCTTGGTGCAGGCGCTTCGGCTCCCCAATCCGGCAATCGATGCTGCCCTGCGTTTCAAGCGCTCGACCAAACCTGAGATCGACCTGCTCGCCACTCTCGATTTAACCGATCTGCTATTTTTACCGCTGCGCAAGGCCATGGCGAACGCCCAGATGGACGCGGCGAAGGCGCGCGTCGCTGGAAGCGTTCTGGATCTCGCGCTCGACGTGCGCGTCGCGTTCTACGCTTACCAGGCGGCGCTTCAGCAGTTCGAGCTTAGAAGGAGCGTGCTCGACGCGTTAGGAACGTCATTTGAGCTCGCCAAGCGCCTGAATGCGGCAGGCAACAGCACGGATTTGAGTCTCGAAAATGAGCAGGCGTTGTACGAGGAGTCGCGCATCAACTTCACGCACGCCGAAGCCATGCTTTCTGCGACCCGCGAAGAGCTCGGCGCTCGAATGGGGCTTTCGGGTACCGAGACCACCTGGACCGCCGAACCTCGTTTGCCCGACGCCGCAACTCTAGAGCCCGCACTCGCGACACTGGAGAGTCGAGCGTTGCAGAGCAGTCTCGACCTCGAATTCCTTCGTCACCGCTACGAAGCAGAGGGCAAGCAGGCGAACCTTTCCAAGCTGCGCGGTTGGCTGCCTGAGCTGCGCGCTGGCCTCTCCGCCGAACGCGCCGACAACTCCTGGGGAGTCGGTCCAGCGGCCACGCTCGAGCTGCCGCTCTTCTACCAAGGTCAGGGCGAAACGGGCATGGCGCTGGCCGAGATGCGTCGCGCCCGCAAGCTTTACGCCGACACAGCGATTCGCGTCCGCGCGGCGGCCCGAGGCGCCGCGGCTCGCCTGCGCGCGGCGGCGGAGAGCGCCGGGTACTACAAGACGGTGCTCTTGCCGCTGCGCCAGCAAATCGTGGCAAATACGCAGCTCGAGTACAACGCGATGGCAGTCGGCGTGTTTCAGCTCCTGCAAGCCAAGCGCGATCAAATCTCGGCCGCAGCGGGCTACGTCGATCTGCTGCGCGAGTATTGGACCCTGCGGGCTGAAGTGGACCAACTCGTCGCGGGGCGCCTAGCCCACGGCTCACTGGGCGCGGCGAGTGATGCTACGCCGCTCGAACCTGAGCGCGGCAGCGGCGGAGCGCATTGAAACCTTGCTTCAGCTTCCTGGCGACCTATAGCTAACGAATGTCGACCGCCGAGGGCTCAAGAGACCCGGACTAGCGCGAGTTCTTCCTTCAGTTGATTTCAGTTCGAGGCACAAATGGAAAACGACGTTCATCATCATAACGGCTCTGCACCTGCGACCAATGCCGCCAAGGACCCAGTGTGTGGGATGAGCGTGAGCACCGAGCATCCGCGGGGCGGCACCTCCGACCACGACGGCGTCAGCTATTTCTTTTGCGGACCGAAGTGCCGGGAGCGTTTCAGCGCGGATCCCGAAAAATATCTCGCAGCCAAGAGCGCGACACCAAAAGTGGCGGTTGCATCGCCTGCCGTCAAGCAATCCCCACCCGGACAATCCTACGTCTGTCCCATGGACCCGGACGTGCGCGAATCGAAGCCCGGCGCATGCCCCAAGTGCGGGATGGCACTCGAACCGGAACACCCCGTCGCGCCAACGCGCACGGATTGGGTTTGTCCGATGCACTCCCAAATTGTCCGGACGGGGCCTGGAAACTGCCCGATTTGCGGCATGGCCCTCGAACCCCGCAGTGCGACTGTCGACGACGCCAATCCGGAGCTGCGCGATATGTCGCGTCGGTTCTATCTCGCCGTCGCGCTCTGTATCCCGCTGCTCGGACTCACGATGGGTGACATGCTGCTCGGCCACCGGCTGTCCGAGGCGCTGCCGTACGGGCTACGAGGCTGGCTCGAGCTCGCGCTCGCAACTCCGGTCTGCTTGTGGGCGGGCTTTCCGTTTCTGGAGCGCGCGCTGCGCTCGCTCCAGAACCGAAGCCTGAACATGTTCACGCTGATCGGTCTTGGCGTGAGCACCGCGTACATGTTCAGCGTGGTCGCGGTTCTGGCGCCCGGACTGTTCCCCGCGTCGCTTCGTACCGAGCATGGCGAGGTCGGCCTGTACTTCGAAGCAGCCGCGGTGATTGTCGCGTTGATCCTGCTCGGCCAGGTGCTCGAGCTGCGCGCGCGCGCGCAAACGGGTAGAGCGATCCGCGCCCTGCTCGAGTTGGCGCCGAAAACCGCCCGCCGCGTCGATGCGAGCGGCGGAGAGGCGGACGTGCCGCTCGAGTCCGTGCAGGTCGGCGACCGCTTGCGGATTCGCCCTGGCGAGAAAGTGCCCGTCGACGGCATCGTTCTGGAGGGAACGAGCAATGTGGATGAGTCGATGGTGACGGGTGAGCCGCTCGCCGTATCGAAGAAGGTCAGCGACCGGCTGATCGGAGCGACCGTCAACGGTACCGGCAGCTTGGTCATGCGCGCCGAAAAAGTCGGCTCGGAAACGCTGCTCGCGCGAATCGTCGGCATGGTCTCCGAGGCACAGCGCAGCCGAGCTCCAATCCAGAGGCTCGCGGACGTCGTGGCAGGCTATTTCGTGCCGTTCGTGATCGGGACTGCACTCGTTACCTTCGCCGTTTGGTCCCTGTGGGGCCCAGAACCACGACTGGCACACGCGCTCGTCAACGCCGTGGCAGTGCTCATCATCGCGTGTCCGTGTGCGCTCGGCCTAGCCACGCCCATGTCTATCATGGTCGCCACAGGCAAGGCAGCCTCCGTCGGTGTGCTGTTCAAGAACGCGGAAGCGATTGAAGTATTGCGCAAGGTCGATACGCTCGTGATCGACAAAACAGGCACGCTCACCGAAGGCAGACCGAAGCTAACACACTGCGTCGCTGCGTCGGGAATAGACGAAGCCGCGCTGCTTCGTTGGACGGCCAGTATCGAGCGACAAAGCGAACACCCACTGGGCTCGGCGATCATCGCCGCTGCCAAAGATCGCGGGCTCGAGCTTTCGCCCGTGACATCCTTCGATTCGAAAACCGGTATGGGTGTTCGCGGCGTCGTCGAGGGGCGGCAGATCGCGGTCGGAAACCGCGCTCTGCTCGATTCGATCGGCGCCGAGCTGGGCACGCTCGCGGCGCAAGCCGAGGAGCTCCGAACAGCAGG
>DATCFJ010000874.1:0-2647 GCA_036509605.1 Polyangiaceae bacterium
CGTCCAGGGCTCGCCGCGCCTCCGCGTCCGAAAATACGCGCTGCGCCAGACGCGCGCGGTCGAGCTCGCCCGACGCGCTCAGGACCGCGCTGCCAAAACGCTCTGCAATTTGCGCGAGCCCGTGACTGCCCGGTGCGACCGCGAGCCGGGCCAACTGGTCCGCATTCACGACCGGCAGGCCGCGTTCGAGCAAGCGCTTGGCGACCTCGCTCTTGCCGGAGCCGATGCCCCCTGTCAGTCCGAAGACCCTTAGCGCCACCCCAGAAAGGTAACGCCTGCGGCGGGTCGGCGGCACAGAAAGGGGGGCCGAGCCAGCTCAGGGCTGGTGCTTTTCCCGCACGAGGCTAGAACCGTGGGGCGTGAAGCTGCATTCTTTGCTGATTTGGCCGTTTTTCTTGCTCCCCAGAGTGGTGTCTGGGGAAGCGGCGTCGCCCTCCGCGCACGCCCGTCGCCCCGTGTCCGGCCAAACGTCGGGCTTCCCGACAGCGCGTTTTCGCTTTGACGCGGGGGCGCCCTTGGTGGCGCCGGCCGGCGTCGCACCCGACGGCACGATCTGCGTGGGCACCGCCGACGGATACATTCATGTGCTTGGCCCCGACGGCAGCTATCGCTGGAGCTACAGCGTGCACGGCGCTGTGCTGCGCCGACCGTTGTTCGCGGGGCAGCTCTGGTACATCGCGACCAGCGCCAGCCGCATCTACGCGCTGACGCGCGAGGGTGCACTGTATTGGGTGTTCAAGCCTCCAAGCCCAGTCGAAAGTGAGCTCGCGCTGGACAGTAGCGGTTTACTTTTCTTCGTCGCCGCGGATCGCTTCTTGTACGGAGTGACGGGGCACGGCGGCGTGTCGGTTCGGGCGCAATTAGGCGAAGCCAAGGCGGGCCCGAGCACCGGCCCAGATGGCGCAGTTTGGGCCGAAAATCAGGCCGGAAACGTGCTCCGCGTGCACGGCCAAGAGCTACGCCGCTTCCCGCCGGAGGCCACGCCCGAATTCGACTTCGGTTCAGCCGAAACCGTGCGCGATCCCGAAGGTCGCCTGTGGCGCGTGCGGGGCGGAGGCGTGCTCGAGCTGCGAGCAGCCGTCGGCGCAGAACCCACGCTGATCGAGCTCACGGATGCGCCGTTGCTCTCGCCGGTCTGGTCGAGCGCCGCGCGCTATGCAGTCGTCAGCGCACGCAACGGGCTGGTGATTGCAGTCGAACCACCGCGTGCACCAAAGCCCCGCTAAGCGATGGACTTCAAGAGCAAGCTTGCCACGCTGACGCAGCCCAAGGCGAGCGAGCAGTCTGCGTCGGCCGGCGCCGCGGCGGAACACTCCGCGAGCGCTCCAGCGCGCTCCTCGACGCTCACCGAGTTACGCGAGAGAATGGCTGAAATCCTGCAGAACCCCGGCCTTTTGCCGCGGCCAAAGGCCGAACGCTCTGAGCCTGATTTCGCGAATTTCGGCATGGCGTTGCCGTTCGTCCGCGAAGAGCGAGCCAGCGGCCCCTTATTCCGCCGCCATCAGCTGCTCGCTCCTTCTCATCACGTGGGTCGTATGCCGGTCGATGCCGCGGCTAACTCGCGCGCCGAGCTGCTCGGTCTGCTCGCGCTCGACCCGCGCGTGTCCGCAGCTGACCCCAGGCGCGCCTTGTACTTCGACACCGAGACGACCGGCCTCGGCGGGGGAGCGGGCGTGTTGGCTTTTTTGGTTGGGTTAGCTTGGTTCGACGATGAGCTACGCTTGAACTCGGAGCAGCTCCTACTGCGCAGCCCAGCCGAGGAAGGTCCGTTACTCGAGGCCTTCGCGGAGCGTCTCGAGGCCTGCGATTTGCTCGTGTCGTACAACGGAAAGTCCTTCGATTTGCCGCTGCTCAACGGGCGTATGGTGATGAATCGGCGCCCCAAGTTGCCCGAACGCGCGCACCTCGATCTGCTGCACGTCGCCCGTAGACTACACAAAACCCGCCTCGGCGCTTGCCGCCTGATCAGCCTGGAGAGCGACGTGCTGGGCTTCGTGCGTGGCCCGGACATCGCCGGCGTGGACATCGCGCCGCGCTATGCACACTACCTGCGTACGGGGGACGACGGCGCGCTCGAACAAGTCATCGAGCACAACGCCTGGGACGTCGTTTCAATGGCCGCTCTGGTCGGCTTATACGGCGAGCCCTTCGAGATGCTTCACGAGCGGGATCTGCTCGGTCTGGCTCGCACCCTGAAGCGGGCGCGCGCTTTTGACGAAGCGGAGCGCGCTGCGACGGTCGCGCTCGAACGCGGCGCGGGGCCTGAAGCGCACCGCGCGCATGGCGAGATCGCCAAAGCGCGCGGCGATCGCGCGCAAGCGCTGGCGCACTTCGAAGCCTTCGCCGCCGAAGTCGACGACCCCGCGGTGCGTCTGGAGCTAGCCAAGCTGTACGAGCACCACGTGCGCGCTCCGATCAGCGCGCTCGGCTGGGTAGAGCAGGGCACCAGCGAGGACTCAGAGCAGGCCGAGCGGCGCCGCGCTCGGCTCGCCGAAAAGATCTCGAAAGCCGCTAAAAACGTGCGTAAACCTCCGGCCTAGCTTCAATTTCTGCTATGTGAGCGGGCCTCATCATGGCTTACGACCACAAGCAGATCGAGCCGCGCTGGCAACAGTTCTGGGCGACCGAGCAGACCTTCAAAGCCGAG
>DATCFJ010000875.1:0-8708 GCA_036509605.1 Polyangiaceae bacterium
TTCTTCAGGTTGGCGGCAGAGAAGGCGCCCGCGTTCACGATCAAGAGCCCGCCGCGCTTCAGATCGCGCAAGTTGGTCTTGAGCGCCGCCGGGTTCATGGCGACAAGGACGTCGGGCGCGTCGCCCGGGGTGAACACGTCCTGAGACGCGAAGTTGATCTGAAACCCCGAGACCCCGTAGAGCGTCCCGGCGGGCGCCCTGATCTCGGCAGGGAAGTCAGGGAACGTTGCGAGATCGTTTCGCGCAAGCGCGGCCGCGGCTGTGAACTGATCCCCGGTCACCTGCATGCCGTCGCCGGAATCTCCGGCAAAGCGCACGACGGCACTTTCGAGGACGGTTCGCGTGCCGGGCGAGGGGGTTGTGTTGGGCTGTGTCATGATGCGGAAGTCCGCAAATCTCGCCCAGATACGCGCATTGTCAAGCAACCCGATGGGGAATTGGGGCTTAGCTCGCCCAGGCGCGTCGGCTAGCCGGAGCGACGCGAGCCCCGGCTACCTTCGGCTTTGCATACGTCAGGTTCAAGTAGTCGGCGTGGCGTGCTTCTCGAGCAGGGTCGCCAGTCGGGGGGCAGCTCCCTCGACCTGCTTTTGGGCCATCGGACGCAGCTTTTCATAGGTCTTCTTGATGGCCTGGCCGTCGGCGCGGGCGGCGCGCTTGTCGGTCACGGCGAGCAGCGCCTGCGCCACGCGAGCGGTGTTTTCGCGCAAGTACGCGCCGGCCGGCGTCTTTTTCTGTGCGGCCTCTTGGTAGATGGGGTCCACCGCGTCCAAGAAATCGTCCAGCAGATTGTTGACGGTGTCGCGCACGAACCCGGGGCGAACGCCTTGAACGATCTTGTAGGCGCCCTTGATGGCAATGCCGCTCAGGCCGCCCTTGTCGGCCACTTCCTGGTCGAGCACCTGGCAAGCGTCCACGATTACGGCTTCCCGCTTGTCTCCCGTTCCCATCTGTTCGCGTAAGCTCGGCATTTTTCCCTGACTTTCTGACTGCGCCCGCGCTCGTCTTGGCGGGCGCCGCTATATACCGCGCGTCGCGTCGCGGGCACAGCCCCGGAAATGTCCCGAGTTACTTGACTGGGCCCCGCCCGGTTGGGCCTAATGGAAGGCCGAGCTTAGCCGCGGCTGGCAAGGCCAAAAGCCGAACAATCGAGGCAATCGCCCGCGTTTCAGGATGACCGAAGAGCTCAAGCAAGGTTCCAAGCTCGGAAATTACGAGCTCGTGCTGAGAGTGGGACGGGGCGGAATGGCCGCGGTCTGGGTTGCACGCGAGCGCGCCGTGGCGGCCAAGGACGACCGGCTCGTGGCCGTGAAGGTCATGCTGACCGAGCTCGCCGACGAAAACGAGTTCATCAAGATGTTCTTGGATGAGGTCCGGCTCGTCCGCAGTATTCGGCACCCGAACGTGGTCGACGTCTACGACGTTGGCGAGCACGACGGAATGATGTGGATGGCGATGGAGTGGGTGGAGGGCGAGTCCCTGCACACCGTGATCGCCGAGGCCGGCAAGCGCCGAGCGATCCCACCGGAGCTCGCCGTTCGCATCATCGCGGACGCCGCCGCGGGCTTGCACGCTGCCCATGAGCTGCGTGATCTCGACGGCAGCCTGCGCGGGGTCGTGCATCGCGATATTTCGCCGCACAACATCCTGATTGGCACCAATGGCGTCGTAAAGCTGGTGGATTTCGGGGTGGCGAAAGCCGTCGGTCGCATCAGCGAGGCGACGCGCGCTGGCCAACTCAAGGGCAAGTTTGGCTACATGTCGCCCGAACAGGCTCTAGGCAAAGGCGTTGATCGTCGTAGTGACATTTTCTCGCTCGGGATCGTGCTTTTCGAGCTGACCACCAGCCGGCGGCTGTTCCGCGGCGAGCACGACATCGAGACGTTGCGTTTGGTGATCTCAGGAGCCATCCCGAAGCCGACCGTGATCGACGGCAAATACCCGGCTGAGCTCGAGCGCATCGTGCTGAAGGCTTTGGAGCGCAACGTTTCGGCTCGCTACCAAACAGCGGCTGAGCTCGAGCATGACCTGCGCGCGTACCTCAAGGCCGAGCGCTTGATCGTGCCGCAGAGTGGAGTCGCCGGAATCCTCAAGCGCGTGCTCGGGGATCGCATCGAGCAGCGGCGCAAAGCCGTGCGGGCCTCGCTCAAAGCGCTCAGCAGCGGCGCGGTTCCGACCGCACAACTCTTGCCGAATGATCCCGCGTTTACACCGACCGGTAAGGATCGAATCACCGTGAGCGGCATTAGTACCGTGACGGGGACAGGCCTGAGTGGGCTCAGTAGCACCGGGGGCACCTCGCCCAGTGCGGTCGTGCATTCACCGCTAGAACCTAGCCAGGCGGGGGTACCTCGGCGCGCTCTGCGGGCTCGTTTGAGTACCGCGAGCGTGCTCGGCTACGCGATCGGTTTGACGGGTCTCGCGATCGCTTTGTTCGTTCTGCTCTTCATGCGCTGAGCAGCGAACCGGCGGGCCGTTCGCGGTTCACGCGACTTCACGTATCTTATCGGGACGCGTTGCGTCTCATGCGGGGAGCGTTTGGCGCAATTCCAGAGAGCCGGTAGCAGCGGTGCGTCGGTGGGCGAGCTGTGAGGCTGAAGCGCGCGAGCTCGGAGCGCCGTGCGGTGTGCTTCTCGCAATGCGTGAGCTAGAGTCGAGCGGTCCTCCGCAGTCTCGAGAATCATGGGCAAGCTCCTCGTCGTCGACGACCAACGCAACATGCGCACGACGCTAGCAATGATGCTGCGTGGTGGCGGCTATGAGGTCGACGAAGCTGCCGACGGTGCACAAGGTCGAGAGCTCGGCGCGACTGGCGCGTACGACGTCGTAATCACCGATCTGCGCATGGGCGAGTTCGACGGCATCGACGTGCTGCGCGCCACCAAGGAAGCGCAACCCATGACCGAGGTGATCGTGATGACCGCCTACGGCACGATCGAAAGCGCCGTCGAGGCGATGCGCGTCGGCGCCTTCGACTACATTCAGAAGCCGTTCAGCGAGCAAGAGCTGATCGTGAAAGTATCGAAGGCGTTCGAGAGCCGTCGGCTGCATGGTCAGGTGCAGCTCTTCGCTCAAGAATTCAAAGAGCGCTACCACCTGGAAAAAATCATCGGCCGCTCGCAATCGATTCGCGACGTCTTGACGCGGGTCGTGAAGATAGCGCCCACCGACGCCATTGTGCTGATCACGGGCGAAAGCGGCACCGGCAAGGAGCTGGTTGCACGGGCCGTCCACGCCAATAGTAAGCGCGCCCATCGTCCGTTCGTCACCGTCAATTGCGCAGCGATCAGCGAGACTCTGCTCGAGAGCGAGCTCTTTGGGCACGCTCGGGGCGCGTTCACCGGCGCTGTCTCGGCGCGCAAGGGTTTGTTCGAAGAGGCCGACGGCGGCACGTTCTTCTTCGATGAAATCGCGGAGACCACACCCAGCTTTCAGGCCAAGTTGCTGCGCGCGATTCAAGAAGGCGAGGTGCGTCGTGTGGGCGAGAACAAGCCCATCACGATCGACATCCGTGTGGTCGCGGCCACGAATGTGGATTTGAGCCTAGCCGTCGAGGAGCGCCGCTTTCGTCAGGACTTGTACTATCGCCTGAACGTGGCTCGCTTCCACCTGCCGCCGCTCCGCGAACGGCGCGAGGACATTCCGCTCTTGGCCGAGTTTTTCTTGGACAAGTACAACCGCAAGATGAATGCGCGGGCGCGCCCTGCCGAGGGCGTGATGGACAAGCTCATCGCCTACGACTTCCCCGGCAACGTTCGCGAATTGGAGAACCTGATCGAGCAGTCCGTCGCGCTCTGCACTGGCAGCGTGATCACGGTCGATGACGTGCTGCCCGAAGCGCCGCGCAAAGCGGGCCGTGCTCCCGGCAAAACACTGGCCGACATCGTCGATGAATCCGAGCGCCAGGCGCTGGAAGCCGCGCTCCGGGCTTCCGACGGAAGTCGCGAACGGGCCGCTGAAGCCCTCGATATCAGCCCGACCACGCTCTGGCGCAAGATGACTCGGCTCGGCATCACGTTCGAGAATCGTTGAGAGCGGGTGCTAGAGCAGTTTTGGGACCCGCGCTAATCTAAGACGCTGTTAGCCGCGCATTCGCTGGCGTGCCGCCAGCAAATCTGGTTCCTTTCGCCGGTGAAGACGGCCGCATTCGACTATGAGCTCCCGGAGGCGCTGATTGCGGCGCAGCCAACTTCGAGGCGCGACGGCGCGCGGCTACTGGTCGTCGAGGGTAGCGAGCTTCGCGATTCGAGCGTCGACGCCTTGGCTGAGCTCATTCCCGAGGGCGCGCTGCTGGTCGTCAATGACACGCGCGTGCGACGCGCTCGGATCTTCGGAACCAAGCAGGGCAGTGGTGGACGCGTGGAGCTGTTGTTCATTCGTCGCATTGCGGTCGAGGCTGCCGGGCGCGAGCGTTGGGAAGCGATCGGTCGATCGAGCAAGCCGCTGCGGGTCGGAGCCGTCATCGATTGGGACGAGGTTCGCCTCGAAATCCTCGAGCGCTCGGAAGACGCGACGTTCGTCGTATCTGTCGCTACTCCTGGGCCTGATTTCGAGCGGCTCTTGGATCAGCGCGGCCATCTGCCGCTGCCGCCGTACATGCGTCGCTCCGACGAGCCCGGCGATCTCGAGCGTTATCAAACTGTGTACGCGCGGCGCACTGCCTCCGCGGCGGCGCCCACCGCGGGTTTGCACCTGACTGCCGCATTGTTCGAGCGGCTTGCGGCGCGGGGCGTATCGCTAGCGCGGCTCGAGCTGGAGATTGGTTTGGACACATTTCGCCCGGTTTTGGCTGAGGATCTGGACGAGCACCCGATGCATGCAGAGACTATCGACGTGGGCCCGGAGTTGGTTCGCGCCGTCGCCGCCGCTCGCGAGCGCAACGGCCAAGTAGTCGCTGTCGGTACGACCGTGGTGCGTGCCTTGGAGAGCGCCGCGGACCCCGAGCAGCCGGGCCAAGTCCGCGTCTCACGTGGCGAGACGCGGCTCTTGATCCAACCCGGTTACCGCTTTTCAGTGGTCGACGCACTGCTCACCAACTTTCACGTCCCGAAGAGCACGTTACTGGCGCTGGTCTCTGCGTTCGCCGGCTACGATGCCGTGATGTCGGCTTATCGACATGCGGTCAGCGCCGGTTACCGCTTCCTTTCATATGGAGATGCCATGTGGCTACCGAGGAGGAGCGCGTGATCTCATTTTGCGTTGGTAGAACCTCCGGCAACGCGCGCTCGGGAGTCCTGAGTACCTTGCACGGTGATGTCTCCACGCCCGCGTTCATGCCGGTCGGGACGCAAGCCGTGGTCAAAGGTGTTTCCGTAGAAGAGGTGATGGCGACCGGCGCGCGCATGCAGATCATGAACACTTATCACCTCTGGGTACGTCCCGGTCCGGAGCTGATCGCGGACTTCGGTGGCCTGCACGGTTTCGGTCGCTGGCCCCACGCGATCGTGACGGATTCAGGCGGGTTTCAGGCATTTTCACTGGCCAAAAACATGCGCGCCAGCGAAAACGGCTTCGAGTTTGCGTCGCATTTGGACGGCAAGAAAATGCTGCTGACGCCCGAGGAAGCGATGCGCGTGCAGGGCTTGCTCGGCTCCGACATCGCGATGCAGCTCGACGTGTGTCCGCCCGGAGGCTCGCCCCGAGCCGACCTCGTGCAAGCCGTGGAGCGCACCACGCGTTGGGCCGAGCGCTGTCTCGCGGCGCGTGCTCCCAAGCAAGCTGTGTTCGGCATCGTGCAGGGCGGAACGGACGTGGAGCTGCGGCTCGCGCACACCGAGGCGCTCGCGAAATTGCCGTTCGACGGGTTGGCGCTTGGCGGGTTCAGCGTCGGCGAGCCCATCCCGGAGATGTACCGCGCGCTAGCCGTCGTCGCTCCAAACTTGCCGTCTGAGCGTCCCCGCTACCTGATGGGCGTGGGCATGCCACCGGATATCTTGACCGCAGTCGGCCACGGCATCGACATGTTCGATTGCGTGATCCCGACTCGCAACGCTCGGAATGGACAGGTGTTCACCTGGGACGGCAAGATCACGATCAAGAACGCTCGCTACAAGGGCGACGCGCGCCCGCTCGAAGAAGGCTGCGCCTGTCGCGCCTGTCGTGCTGGTTACTCGCGCGCGTACCTCAGGCACCTGTACTTACAGAGCGAGATCCTCGTCCTAAGCCTGATGAGTGAGCACAACCTACACTTCTACGGCCGGCTGATGTCTGGGGCGCGCGAGGCCATCGCTCGGGGTGATTTTGCCGAATGGTCAGCCGCCAAGCTCGCCGTCTGGGCCGATTCTGCGGCTTGATTCGGCGAGTTCCGTCACGGGTCGGTGTCGGCTCCGCGATCGTTGGTGTTTTTCGTGAAGATCGCCGCGATCTCGTGGATAATCGAAGTTTCGGATGAGCGACAAGAAGCAGATCGGTAAAATCCTGCTACGGCAGCGCGCGCTCAGCCCGGAGCAGCTCGATCGCGCGCTCGCCGATCAGAAGGGCGGGCGTCTCGCCTCGCGCCTCGCTGCTGACGGTACGATCAGCGATGTCGCTGCGCTGAAGGCGCTCAGCGAGCAGTACGGCATTCCCGGGATCGACCTGAATCAGATCTGCCTCAAGCTGGACGATCTCGAACTCTTGCCTCGCGAGATTGCCGAGAAGCATCTGATCTTGCCGGTGCTAGTCCGAGACGATCGCTTGTTCATCGCGATGGCCAATCCTCGCGAGAAGAAAGTGATCGACGAGCTCGAGTTCGTCACCGGCAAGAAGGTCTATCCGTACGTCGCTCTGGATTCCGCGCTCGCGCACGTGATCGACGAAGCGTATAGCCGTAAGGCACGCGGCGACAGTTACTACGTCGGTCCTAGTTGCCCGGCAGAGGTACTGGCCAAGCTGAACCTCGACTCCGACGGTTCTCCTCTGGCTGCGGGCGAGCCCTCTGGCCCGCTGGATTTCGGGGGGCTTCAGCAGCAGCCGCGTCCGCTCGACGCCCCCGGGCTGGTCGTCGACGACGCCGCCACCGAGATCTCGCGTGGCGAAGACATCGAAGAGAGTGACTTCGGCGACGTCTCGCGCGATCTCAGTGTGGTGGCCGAGCTGCCCGGCGAGGGCGCTCCCGCTCTGGCTGCCCAGCAGCCCGTCGATTGCAACGCTAAGACGATCCTGATCGTCGATGACGAAGCAGAGATCAGAAAGATGCTCAGCCGTCTGTTGTCGAGCAAGGGGCACCGTGTGCTCGAGGCCGAGCGTGGCCATCAGGCGCTGCGCATGGTGAAGGAGCACGCGCCGGATCTAATCGTGCTCGACGCCATGCTGCCCGAGGTGCACGGCTTCGAGATCGCGCGGCGCATCAAGGGTAGCCAGCGCTACGGCCACATCCCGATCATCATGGTCAGCGCCGTGTACAGAGGTTGGCGCTACGCCGAGGACCTCAAGCAATCCTGCGGCGTCGATCATTTCATCGAGAAGCCGTTCCGGATCGCCGACGTCGTTCAGATCGTCGAGGAGTGCCTCAGTCCCGGCACCGGCAAGGCCCCGCGTCCCGACGTCTCGGGTGAGGCCGAGGAAGCGCTAAATGCCGGCGTGGCGGCTTACAAAGCCGGTCGGCTGGACGAGGCCATTTCGCATCTGTCACGAGGGATCGGTATCGACCCGCTGGCCTACCGCCTTCACTTCCATCTCGGCCTACTGTACGGAAAGAAGGGGCAGGTGTACGACGCCATCAGCGAGCTGGAAACTGCCGTCAAAATCAACGCGCAGCAGTTTGCCGCCGTCAAGAACCTGGCGATCCTGTACCAGAAGGCTGGATTTAGAAACAAAGCCGTAGAAACGTGGGAGCGGGCACTGACTCTTGCGTCGGACGACCCAACCCGTGCCTCGATCAAAGAACACTTGTTGAATCTCCTGTGAAAGAGCTTTCGCGCTTGGGCATTGCTCGGGTTAATCTCCGTAAACCTCGGACCGTTTGTTTGATGCGGCGCTCAGCTGAATGAAGTTCCTTTGCCCCAGCTGTAAAGCGAAATACCAGATCGCCGACGAGAAGGTCGCGGGTCGCTCTGTTCGCATGAAGTGCCGCAAGTGCGGCTATGTGATTCAGGTCTCGAGCGTCGCGGGTCTAGGCGACGCGTTGCCTGGTAGCGAGCCACCGTCTCCGATGGACATGCTGAGCGACGCTACCGCGGCGCCAGCTCCGGCTGCGCCCGAGCCTGCACGCGCTGAATTGCCCGAGCCGCCCGTTGCTCCCGCGGCACGGCCGGCCGCGCCTTCCACCGCGGGCACGTCGCGCCTGGGTAAGCCGGGCGCGATCCCTGGGCCGTCGATCCTCCGTCCCGCCGCAGGGTCTGTTGCTGCGGCGAAGGCGCCGCTCCCCGCGCCGAAAGCTCCGCCAACTAAGTCCTCGCCGATGAAGCCGGCGGTGGTTCCCGCTCCTGCGCCTGCTCCTGCGGCGTTCGGGCTCAAGAGTGACAAGCGCACCATTCAAGGTGGCGCCGGCGCGCCGCCTCCAGCGGTTGCTCCGAAGCCCGCCGCGGGAAAGCCGGCGTCTCCACTCGCAAACGCGCTCGGAGACATCGGCGACGACGACGAGTCGACGCGCATCGCTGATGCCGGCGCGCTGGCAGGCGCGTTTTCATTGGCCGTTGGCGGCGCTTCGACAGACGCACCGCACTCGGAAGTGGCAATGCCCGCGGACGAATGGTTCGTCGGCATCAACGGCGTGCCGGTGGGTCCGATCC
>DATCFJ010000876.1:0-3364 GCA_036509605.1 Polyangiaceae bacterium
GGGACCTTAGCGCTGGGCGCGCCGTGCAGCGATGACATCGAGTGTGCGCGTACTGCCGGCGGCCTCGTCTCCTGCGCTGGCGGTGCCTCCCGCACCAGCCCTTTCAAGGTGCAATCGAGGATGCAGTGCTTCGGTCAAAACATCCGAGTCTCTCATTTGGCGAGTAGTCTGGCGGTCGAGACGTGAGGCGTGTTCTTGAACCGCGTGCGTTTTGGAACAGGCTTCTTGGCGCCGCGGACGGCCTTGCGGAAGCGCCGCCAATCGCTGTGCATAGCCCATTCGACGAGACGCTTCGCGAACGATTGAGGAGGCATGGCACGAAACGGCTCCCAGACCTCGTCGTCCAGCACGAGGTCCATCCCGTCGTGAACGGAGCGAGCCGCGTTGATGATGGCGTATTCGCTGAGCGGCATCTCGGCCGTCCGCTCGTCGTGTCGCTTGGCGGCTTGCATCGCGGCGTGCACGACTGCGAAGACGTTGGCTGCGACGATGGCGACGCCGAAGCCGAATAGCGCTGCCTTTGGATATCCGAGTGCCGCAATCTCGCTCTGAAGGTTTCGCTCGACGTGTGCAAAGAACGACTCGATCGTCCATCGGCGCCGATACAGGTCGGCAATGGTGGCGGCGCCGACAGCCGGCGGCAGGTCAGTGAGAATCGCCATCTCGGTGTCACCGTCGCGCGTCGGCATGTTGAGCCGAATCACGACTCGGCGAAGGTGCAGCTCGGCGCCATCCATGCGCACCGTGATGCCTTGCTCGAAGACCTCACCACTCTCGGTTTTTCCGCAGCGACGCAGTGAGCCTCGGGATTCGATCGGAAGGTTCGCGTGCTGGCGAATGATGAAATGCGAGGACCGGTTCGCCAGCCCGAAGAGAAATCCCAGCGTGCAGAAGTTGCGATCGGCGAGATACACGTCGCCGGGTCCCGCCGCTGCGATGATGGGCTCCAGCAGGGTTCGCTCCTGAGCGTGTCCGTCCTCGCAGGCCACCATCTGCACGACCAGACCGACCTCGGGCTCGAGTACGATTAGCGAATGCCCGGGCAAAGGACCCGCGGAGCATCCACGCAGCACCGCAAGCCGACGCTCCGTCGCTGCGAGGTGATTGCCGTCGAGCACGCGAATTCGGTAGCCCGGTAGCCACGCCTCGGCCGTGCCGAGCGCCGCGATCACGGGTCCCAGCCTGATCGCCGAATGTGCAACGAGCGCCTCGGTCGTCGCCATCTCAACCCCGCCGAGCTTGTCGTACAGGGCTGTCAGCGACACAGGCACTTGCTCACGCATCGCCTGGTATGCCGCGCGAACCGTCGGCTGAACGCGGCAGACAACGAGCGCCGCTACGTCGAGCATCGTCGAGAACAGCAACTTCTTCTCGTACTGGCGCTCCGCGTGCTCGGCGAAGAGCGCATCCAGCGCGGTCGGCTCTAACGCAAATTCGAGCGCTGCTCTCGCCATCACGGCGACCGGAGCCTTCTTCGTGAATCTCTCGAAAATGTCGGACATCAGCATGCCCCGTTAAATCCTAGAGGCGACGCTCAATGGAAAGCACGTTCTACACCGTGACGCTGAATGGATGCGACAAAGTGCGATGTTGAACACATGGACCTACGTGCTGGGCACCTTGAAAGGGCTGGTCTCTGAACGCAACGAGCTCCCGTCCGCCGATTACTGGACATGGAGCGGGTGTGGACCATGGACGGATCAAGCGGCGGTCCGTTGACGCTGGGTGGCGCAGGTGACGTTGGCAACGTAGAGGCGTGAGAAGTGGAGCCAGAAGGCTTTCATACGGTCGCTCTGTACGATGCTTCGGACGCCGAGCACGGCGCGGAGGCCAGGCTCCTTCCAGCGCTGGCCAGCGCCTTTGGCGCGCTGATTGATGACCGTTTTGGCGGCGCTTTCTGTGACGCCACTGCCGATAGGCAAGCCGCGGCGAGCGAGGCCCGCGTATCGCATTCGGTCCTTGTTGTTGTTCAAGTAGGTGAGCTCGGCTTCGAGCGCCGACTGCGCGTTGCCCGAGATACTGGGGAGCCGGGTCTGCAGCTCGGTCTCGATCTGGTCGATCGCGGAGTCGCGAGCGAGCAGTTGGTCGTACCATTCGCCGAGCTGGCGCTTTCTGGCGGGCTCCTCGTCACCAAGCGCAATCAACGCTTCAGACAGGTGCTCGAGCATGTGCATGACATCGATAGCCTCGAAGTAATTCTCGAGACAACCTGGTCGCCGCAATGGCCGAATCGCGTCACGGACGAGGTTCCACATCTCGGGAGCTGCGTCCTGGACGGTCAGTACTCGCAGTTGAGGCAACTGGCGCAAAGCCACCTCCACGTCGGCCGCCATGCGCGCGCATAGTTCCTGAGCTGGGCAGTTCGCGGGCCGTGCATAGCGACGGACGCCGAGCGATTCGCCATACTCATCGAGGTAGGTCACGGTCCCGACGTAGGCCATCCGATAGTTCACGTCGATCGGCGGCGGTATCGCGCGGACCCGCGGTTTCTTGCGAGTTCGGCGCGGCCTCTTCCGGGCACCCTCCTCTCGAGGCTCGGCCATCGGCGCGCTCGTGCGGTCCAGCCCGAGCGAGAGAGCTCGCGTGCCCGGGGGGATCGGCTCACTGCCGCGCACGAGCGGCTCGACAGCAGGCACCTGCTCATCGATGCGGGTCCCCAAGCGCATTGCCAGTCGTTCGAGCGTCGCGCGAGCAGGCACGTGGCGCCGGCTGGAAGCGAGCACCTTCTGGTGCTTGCGCATGTCGTGCAGGCCGTACCCCTCCGACACGCTGTACGCAAACGCGGGCGTCGCACCCTCTATCAGGCCGGCGCACAGCTCCAGCGCAATCACCGTCGGTCCGTTCCGCACTGCCACCTCGCGAAAACTGCGCCGCTGGACGCGGAGCTCACCAAACAGCGACAGATACGTGGCCGCGCCCGGCTGATGCTCGCGGTAAATCCGCTGCCCCAGGCCAACGAACACCTCTGCCGGTAGCGCGTCCTCCGTCCGCTGAAGATCCTGCTCCAGTGCGACACGCCCGCCCTCCTGCAATACATCCAGCAACTGCTGCTCCCGCTCCGCGAAGCTCCCGGCTGTCACAGCCATGAATCGCGTCGCGGCGGAGATTAGGTCACGCGCGGCTCGCGCCACGTCGGGCTTGGCGGAATCATCAGAACAGGGCAGCATCGGGATGGGGCGCCTTTCTTCGTTGTGTCGGCAAACCTTCGACGAACGGTCAGCCCCACAAATTCACATCGCCTTCACTTTTTTTCGCTCTCACGCTGCTCCGTCAGCGATCCCCACCCACCGGATGTCTGGCCTACTCGGATGCGACAAGATAAACCGGACGCCTTAGAGTCCACGCCGTGTGTCCTCATCCCATG
>DATCFJ010000877.1:0-2168 GCA_036509605.1 Polyangiaceae bacterium
CGGGCGAGCGGGCCGAGCCGAGCGAGGGTGGGGCGAATTAAAGTCGGGCCTAACCGAAGAGCCGCATCCGGCCCGATGACTCTTTTGACAGCGAAGGTAAGAAACAGCGATACTCCGTCGAAAGGAGTTTCTGCAGGATGCCGCTGATTGAGACCGAAGAAGCCGCTCGCCGCCTCGCGCGCGCCATCGCGAGCGATTTGTCTCTCTACAACGAAGAGAAAATCATTCGTGGCATCGAGGGGGACTCCCTGTTCGAACAGCTTGGAGAAGAGATCGAGGAGGGACGCGCTCTGTTCAAGAGCCGCGTTTCGCCGGACCTCTACCATCGAAACTTTTACGATCGAGCCCTCGTTGATATTTTGGTCAAGTCGAAGGGCCATATCAAAAGCAAGATCTGGTAGCGGAGTGCTACTTCACGGCGCTGAGCGAGTGCTCGCGTCGTGACGCCGCGAACGTTTCTGCTGGGCCCGGAGCAGCGTCGCGAGCGCTTGGACAAAGTGCTCGCTCGCTTGCTGGCTGACGTTTCACGCGCCACCGTGCAGCGTTGGATCGACGAGGGGCGTGTGCTCGTGGACGGCAAAGCATGCCGCGCGCGGGACAACGTCACCGCCGGCAACACGATTGCGCTCGAGCCCGGTCCTCCTCCGCTCAGCAGTGCCGATCCCGACCCCGGAGTCGTGCTGGATGTCTGCTACGAGGACCCGCACCTCTTGGTCGTCAACAAGCCCGCCGGCTTGGTGGTCCACCCAGCGCGTGGGCATCAGAATGGCACGCTGGTAAATGGTCTTTTGGCGCGTCCTGGGTTCGCGCTGAGCCCTGACCCGCAGGACGATCAAGGGGCGCTCCGTCCGGGCATCGTGCACCGCATCGACAAAGACACGAGTGGTCTCTTGGTAGTTGCCAAGGACGACCGAACCCGCGAGGGCCTCAAGGCGCAGTTGGCTCAGCACTCGGTGGAGCGCGTGTATCTCGCGCTCACGCTCGGGGTGCCGCAGCTGACCACGATCCGCAGCACTCACGCTCGGGATCCCAAGTCGCGCTTGCGGTTCACGTCGCGCGCCAAGGAGGGGCGCTCGGCGGTGACTCATTTACGCGTCCTCGAGGCTTTCGCAAACCAGCGCGCAGCATACCTGGAGTGTCGGCTCGAGACAGGGCGCACACACCAAATTCGGGTGCACCTGAGCGAGCAAACAAAGACGCCGCTGCTCGCTGATGCCTTGTATGGGCGACCGCCAGCATCGGCTGATCTGGCCGAAATCGCAGCCAGCTTGGGTCGCCAAGCGTTGCACGCTGCGGTGCTCGGCTTCATCCATCCGGTAACCGAGCAGGCGCTGCGCTTCGAGGTCGCTCCGCCCGCCGATTTCGCGCAGGCCCTGGAGTCTCTACGCGCGCTGCGTTGAAGCTCGAATCTAGAGATGAAGGCGCGCGCCGAAGCGCTTCTTTAGTGCGGCCGCACCACGGCTGCCGATGTCGTTGCCGTAGAGCTCGATCACCTTGAGCTTTTTCAGTTGTGCCGATTGCGCCAACGCCAACGCGCCGTCGTCCCCGATGCCGTTTGCACAAAGATCGAGGGTCGTGAGTGAGCTCAACGTCGCCGACTTGGCGAGGGCTTGGGCGCCCTCGTCTCCCAGGTTGTTGCCGGATAGCGCGAGCACCGTCAGCTTGCTCAAGCTGCTCGACTGCGCCAATAACCTCACGCCATTCGTCCCGATCTCGCAACCCAACAAATATAGAGATTCGAGCGGTAGACGTGTGCGCGCCAAAGCGGCCGCGCCGCTTTCGCCGATGCCGTTCATGCTCAGATCGAGCGAGCTCAGGTGGCGCGCGGTCGCTTGGGCGAGCGCCGTCGCACCGCTGCCGGCGATGGAATTGCCGCTCACGTTGAGCGTTTCGAGTCCAGCTAACGCGGCCGAGTGAGCCACCGCGCTTGCTCCGTCATCGCCGATGTCATTTCCACCCAGGTCGAGCTCGCGAAGTCGAGTCAGGCGTGTCGATGCGATCAACGCGCGCACTCCGTCGATGCCGAGATCGTTGTCGCTGACGTCGAGCGCGCTCAGCTTAGCGAGGTCCGGCGAGTCCGCGAGCAACGCCCCCAAACCGGGCCCAAAGCCTTTGGCCGCGAGGTTGAGCTCGGTTGCTCCGCCCAGACCGGAAGCCAGCTTGCTGCG
>DATCFJ010000878.1:0-14264 GCA_036509605.1 Polyangiaceae bacterium
CGACGGGTTTTGGGATTGGACCGGGCGGCGCTGGGAGTGGCAAGCCGGCCGCGCGGTGCTCGTGCCCGCGGGATGCCGCTTCGCCGAAGCGAAACTCGAGTGGACCACGGATTCGCTCTCGTTTTACCGGCCCGCGTGGTACCCAGACCCGGCAGAAACCAAAGTCGCCAAGGCCTGCCTCGAGATCGCCTGCATTCCGGAGGCTGGCCCTGCGAGTGCCGAATCCCCCGAAGCGAAGTGACCGACACGAACTCAGAGCCCTGGTCGATCAAGCGAGTGCTCGCCTGGGCGACGGACGATTTCAAGCGGCGCGGCAACAAGAGCGCGCGGCTCGATGCCGAGCTCTTGCTGGGTGAGGCGCTGGGGCTCGACCGCATCAAGCTGATTGTCGAAGCGGAGCGGCCGCTCGCAGAAGGCGAGCTGGGGCGCTATCGGGCTTTGATCAAGCGTCGCCGCGGCGGCGAGCCCATCGCGTACATCTTGGGGCGGCGCGAGTTCTTTGCGCTGCCCATGGTGGTCGATCGGCGCGTGTTGATCCCACGGCCCGACACCGAAATCCTAGTCGAAGCGGCGCTGAACGGCACGCGCGCGGCGCACTTGTACGGCCGCATGCTCGATCTGTGCACTGGCTCGGGTTGCGTGGCGATCGCGTTCGCCAAAGAACGCCCCACGTGGCGCGTCACCGCTGTAGATCTTTCACCGGACGCCGCGAGCGTGGCACGCGAGAACGTGCAACGCGCCGGCGTGGTGCACAACGTAGCCGTGCTCGAGGGCGATCTGTTTGCCGCGCTGCCCGCTGACTCACAGTTCGAGCTGATCACAGCGAACCCGCCGTACATCCCGAGCGGCGACATCGCTGGCCTCGACGCCGACGTGCGCGACTTCGAGCCGCGCCTGGCACTCGACGGCGGCGCGGACGGCTTGGACGTCACGCGCCGCTTGGTCAGCGACGCGCGGCGGTTCCTGAGCCCGGGCGGTCTCTTGGCGCTCGAAGGCGGCTTCGATCAAGCACCGGCGGTCGCACAATTCCTAGAAAGCGCCGGATTTACCGAGATCGCTCGCGCCAAAGACCTAGCCGGTATCGAGCGCGTGGTCAGCGGCCGCAGAAAGTAACGCTACGGTCCGCCGACGAACGTCAGACGCGCTTCGAGCGAGACGGTATCGGCAGTGAGCGTCTGACTCCACAAGTGCGTGTACAAGACAGCGGGTCCGAAGTTGAAGTGCCAGAAGCGCACCGGATCCCAACCGACGCCGAGGCCGATCACGCTCAGCAAGCCGCCGTCGGCGTCGTTGCGACCGCGCCCGGTGATCTTCATACCGCCCGCACCGAAGTCACCGAACACGGAGAGATCGCGGAACACCCCACCGCGATAGAATAACGGATAGCCTTCGACGTGAAAAATGTACGCGCCGCCGGCAGCGGTGATGTTGTCGCGCTTCAGGCTGATGCCTTCCAAGCCGAAACCAAACACGAACCAATCGGTGAGCGCGCCGCCGAGCCACAGGCGGTTCGCGCTGCCGAGCGCGAACGCGGTGTTGCGCTCGTAGCGCGCCACGTCGAGCTTCGCGAGCTCGTTGGGGTAGCCGTACGCGCGACCTACGGCCAAACCGGTGGTGAGCCCAAGCATGAAGCCCGAACGACGCGTCGCGACTTGCTTGTAGCCGCCGTCCCAATCGTCGTTGGCGGAGTCCGCCCGGGCGTTACGAGCGTTGAACCCCAGGCCTGCCAACGCACACAGAAAGAGCAGTCGCTTCATTGGGCTCACCCGATCTCGGACACTCAGGCCTCGAGGTCAACCCCAGGCGCCCGCCAGGCGGCGAACGCCGTCGATTTTCCTAGGCCCGTGCACGGATTGCGGCTCGCCACGCGCGAGCTCAACGGCGGCGCTTCGCGATGGCGCGCGCCAGCTCGAGGACCGCATCCTGCAGCTCGGGTGGAGCGGACTCCATCAGGCGCGCGGTTTCCATTCCAACAGGGCCGAGCTCAGCAACTCCGCCGACGAGCTCACCTGCCGGCACGCCGAGGCCATTCGCGAGAGACATGACCGTGCTCAGCGATGGATCGCGACGACCGTTTTCGACGGTCCCGATATAGTTAGGGGTGAGACCGGAGCGTTCCGCGAGTTGCTCGAGCGTGAGCCCGAGCGCGACACGACGCCGGCGCACTTCCCTTCCGAAAATGGTTGGCAAGGGAGGGCGATTTCTTCTCACTCCGGGTGCGGACATGAACCACTGATAGTGTTGATGTTTCAACACGATGATATACGGATCGACAATCGCCGCGAGCGTTTGCGAGTCGCAGCGCCAACAACGGCGCTCAATGTCGGTTGCGAGTCGATTCTGGCCGTCCGGTCGGAGCTAGGCTGCGACACAAACGGTGACAATAGTCACAACTGAGAGCGTGCCCGTGCCGACTCGCCGGAGATGCGCATCGAGCCCGAGCACTCTGCAGGCTTCACCCCTTCGCTGGGCAGGGCGAAGCCAGAGCGCTCCTTTCGCGCAAGCCTGGGACAACCGACACCGCTGGCCGCACCGGACGCGCGCGCCTTGCTCGGCCACGCGTGGTCGAAGGTGGTCGGTAGCTCGCCGAGTCCGCGTGCCGTTGCCATACTAACGGCTCACTGGGCGCTGGAGACAGACGCTGGCCGCTGCATGCCTGGTCATAATTTCGCAGGCATCAAGGCCGCCGCGCAGGCACCAGGCAACGAGCTGCGAACGGTCGAGGGCCACGGCGCTGGGCTGCGTGAGGTGATAGCGCGCTTCCGCAGCTATGGCACCGCCCAAGCCGGCGCACAGGACTACGTCCACTTGCTGGCCACTCGCTATCCAAGCGCTCTCTTGGCAGCCGCCGAGGGGAACGCGCCCGCCTTTGCTCACGCGCTAGCCAGCGGCGGTTACTTCACCGCTGATCCCAGCGCGTACGCCGCCGGCCTTGAACGGCGTTTGCACGACCTGGAGCACGAGCCCGTAGCCGCGCCGGGCCCAGCTTTTCGGCCCGGCGCGCTCGCGCAGGTCGCGCTTGTCGGAATTCTGCACGCCCTCCAGGCGCCTGCCGAAGACACCTGAAATTTGGCCCAATCGGTTCGCCCATGGCACCCGCTTGGGGATGGCCCTGCTGCTCGCTTCGGCTTCTGCGCGCCGCGCTCGCGGCACCGGTACGTATTTGCTGCTCGTGCTCGGGCTTGCCGCCTGCGGCGCGCGTCACGTCGACGCAGACCCCAGTCTATCGAAAGCCGCCTCGGACGACAGCATCCCGAATGTTCCCGAGCCCGCCGCTAGTGGGCCGAAGCTCGGGGCCGTCGCCAATGTGACGCCGGTGCTCGAACGACCTGCGCCTGGTGCGCGAGAGCTCGGCTACCTGCATGCGGGCGCGCGCGTGGCCCGTGCACAAGAGCCGTACTCGCGACGCGGCTGCGGCGGAGGTTGGTACCCGGTGCGCCCGCGTGGCTTCGTATGCGCCACCGAGAGCGCCACCGTCGACATGGCTCACCCCACGTTAACCGCCATGGCGCTGACGCCGAACCTCGACAAGCCGTTACCTTACACGTACGCCCGCACACGCACGGATACGCCGATTTTCGAGCGCGATCCGGGTCACGACGACGCGGTGCGCGAGGTCGGCAAGCTCAAGCACCGCGCCGGCATGGCCGTGGTCGGCTCTTGGTCGGCGAAGGATCCGGAAGGCGCCGTGCAGCGCCTGGCATTGCTCACCAGCGGCCGCTTCGTGCGCGCCAGCGACCTGGAGGCGGCGGAGCCGTCTGCGTTTCAAGGCGTGGAGCTGACGAAGAAGGAAGACCTACCACTCGCCTTCGTCGTAAAGCGTGGCGTGCATTCGTTCAAGCTCGACGGCGAGGACAGCCAAAAAGCCGACGCGCTCAACGTTCACGAAGTGCTCCACTTGACCGGACGCTTTCACAGCATCGGTGGGGTGAAGTACTGGGCGACGAATGACGGTCACTGGGTACGTCATCGAGATGTGCTGGTCGTGCAGCAAAGGAGCAACTTCCCCGATTTTGCGCAGGGCGCCCAGCACTGGATCGATCTGAGTGTCGTCACCGGCGTGCTCACGATGTACGAAGGCAAACGCGCGATTTTCGTCACGCTGGCAAGCGTGAACCGCGACGCGCATCAGAATGACGCGGACAAGTGGCTCGGTACGTTCGAAGTGACGGGCAAAGAGATCACGCTCGCGGCGCACGACCCGAATTCGTTCGGCGAGAATTTCGAAGTGTTCGACGCGCCCTGGGGGCTCACGCTGTCCTCCGGAACGCTCTTGTACGGCGCGTACTGGCATGACCGTTTCGGAGTCGATCACGGCTCTGGCGCGATCGAGCTGTCACCTGCCGACGCGGAGCGCGTCTACCAATGGGTCACGCCGCAGATCCCCGACGGTTGGCATGGCCTCGTCGCCCCATTCAGCGCGGGGGCCGGCGACGGCGGCAAGACACGCATCGTGATCCGAAAATGAGCGAGGGCCAGCGCAGCGGCGCTGGTCAGCGCGACTCAGGCACGCAGGCGCTCGAGCACTTCGACCGTCGCGGGCGAGCGGTTCAGCGTATAGAAATGAATGCCGGGCGCGCCGCCGGCGATAAGCTCACGACACTGCGCAGTCGCGTGCTCGACGCCAATCGCTTGCACGGCGGCCGCGTCAGTGCCCACAGCCTCCAGGCGCGCCAGCAGCGGAGCCGGGATCGAAGCTCCGCACATGGCGGTAAAGCGCTTGATTTGCGAGACATTCGTGATCGGCATGATACCGGCGATCACCGGCACTTCGATGCCGGCTGCGCGCGCGCGCTCCACGAACGAAAAATAGCTGCTGGAGTCGAAGAACAGCTGCGTGACCAGCACCTGCACGCCGGCTTCGACCTTGCGCTTGATATTCCGCAGATCGAGCTCAAGGCTGGCGGATTCAGGATGGCTCTCCGGATAGCATGCGCCCGCCAAACAGAAATCGTACTTGGAGGCGATGAACTCGGTCAGCTCGGAGGCATAGCCAAAGCCCTCTGCGGATTTTATGAAGCTGGCTTCACCCTTCGGCGGGTCGCCGCGCAGCGCCAGCACGTTGTCGATGCCGCCTTCGCGCAACTGATCGAGCACGCTTTCGATCTCGTGACGGGTCGCGCCAACACAGGTCAGGTGCGCCATGGCTTCCAGCCCGACCTCACGCTTGATGCGACGCACCAAGTCGACCGTCAGGCGGCGCGTGCTACCGCCCGCGCCGTACGTCACCGACACGTATGCGGGGTCGAACGCCTTCAGACGAGCCACGGTCTCGAACAAGCGGTCGACGCCGGCTTCATCCTTTGGTGGGAAAAATTCAAAGGAAAACGCCGGGGTTTTCGCCGAAAGCTTGTCGATGATTTTCATAGTTCGGTAGGGAGCGTCGACGCGAGGCCGGCGCGGAAGAGCAAGCAGAACACGCAAGCTAGCAGCGCGCACGGGGCTATGCCAATAGGACGCCACTCAGAGAAGCATCTATCAACCGAGGCGGATGGATGCGGCACACGGAGCTCATGCATATCCATATCGTAGCGGTCGCGGGAACGGGCATGGGCGCCTTGGCGGGTTTGCTCATTGAGCTTGGTCACCAAGTGTCGGGCAGCGACGTCGCTTTCGACCCACCGGTGGGCCCCGCCCTCGAAAGTTGGGGCGTGCGTTGCCTGCGCGGCTTCGACTCACGGAACCTGGAGCCCACGCCGGACCTGACAATCATCGGCAACGTGTGTCGCAAGGACAATCCAGAAGTCGTGGCCGTGATCGAACGCGGGCTGCCCTACACGCACATCGCCGGAGCGCTGGGCGACTTCGTGCTCGGCAGCACCTCACCGTTGGTCGTCGCGGGCACCCACGGCAAGACCACGACCACCGCCATGGCCGCTCATTTGCTGGAAGCCTGCGGTTTTGCGCCGGGATTTCTGATTGGCGGCTTGCCCAAGAATTTCCCGCGCAGCTTCCGGGCGCCGAAGATCTGCAAACCGCGCCTGACGATGGGTGATCGCCCGTTGCGCAAGCCGCCCTTCGTGATCGAAGGCGACGAATACGACACCGCCTTCTTCGAGAAGTCGGCGAAGTTTCTGCACTACCGACCTGAGGTCGCGATCCTGACGTCGATCGAGCACGACCACGTCGATATCTATCCGAACCTCGAAAGCTACTTGGAGGCGTTCCAGAAGTTCGTCGCGCTCGTTCCGGAAGAAGGGCTGATCGTCGCCAACGCCGCAGACGAACATGTCGTGCGCGTGGTCGACGCGCATGCGCGGGCAGAGATCGCCTGGTTCGCGCTCGAAGGCGAAGACACGCACGGCAAGCCGCCGCATTGGCTGGCCGCTCCGTCCACCGCAGACGAAGCCGGCACGCGCTTCGACCTGTACGCGGGTGGCGTGGCTTGCGGACGGCTGGCGCTCACGGTACCCGGCCGCCACAATCTGAAAAACGCGCTAGCCGCCATCGGCGCGGTCGCTCAGGGTTACGGCGCGCGCATCGCCGATATCGGGCCCGCCCTGGCCCGCTTCGAAGGCGTGCGGCGGCGCCAAGACCTGATCGGCACGCCGCGCGAAAGCTTCGTGTACGACGACTTCGCGCACCACCCGACAGCCGTCCAAGAGACACTCAAGGCCCTGCGCAGCAAGCACCCCACGAGCAAGCTGTTCGCGGTGTTCGAACCGCGCAGCGCGACCGCGTGTCGGCGCATGCATCAAGAGGACTACACGCATGCCTTCGACAGCGCGGACGACGTCATCTTGGCACCGCTCGGTCGTTCGAATTTACCACCCGAAGAAGCGCTCGACGTCGGGCTGCTCGCCCGTGATTTGAGCGCGCAAGGCAAAGCCGCTCAGGCATTGCCGAACGTCGACGCCATCATCGACTACCTGGCCCAGAGCGTGACCCCAGGCAGCGTCGTTGCCCTGCTCTCCAACGGCTCATTCGGCGGCATTCACGCCAAATTGCTGAAGCGGCTCGCGCGCTAAACAAAGCCCCGTGCGGTCGCTCGCGAAGAATGCTAGACGCGGGCCCTCCGAAACACTTGGAAAAGAGGCGAACCAGTGACGTGTCCCTGCGGAAAAGGCGAGTCGATCGAAGTCTGTTGCGGCCCCATCCTGAGCGGTAAACGCCAGGCGGAAACCGCTGAAGAGCTGATGCGCGCGCGCTACTCCGCGTACGCCACGCACGACATCGACTTCGTCATCTCGTCTCACGACCCGAAGACTTCCGGCGAGGTCGACCGTGGCAACACGGAGGCCTGGGCGAAGAACTCGGAGTGGCTCGGTTTGCAGATTTTGGCCACCGAGGGCGGCACCGCCACCGACACCGAAGGCACGGTCGAATTCGTCGCCACCTACAAGCTGCAGAAGATGAAGCTCGATCACCGCGAGCGCGCCAGCTTCAAGAAGGAAGACGGTAAATGGTACTTCATCGACGGCGTCGAGCTGAAAGGCCCGCCCGTCGTGCGCACTGAGCCGCGCGTCGGCCGCAACGACCCGTGCCCGTGCGGCAGCGGCAAGAAGTACAAGAAGTGCCACGGCGTAGACGCCTGAGTCAGTCCACACGAGCCCTGAGGAGTCGTCGATGACGCGTTCGCCCGAAGAGCTCGCGCAGATCGCGTTCGAGGTCGCCACAGAGGCCGCGCAGATCCTGCTCGGCGGCTTCCGTAAGCACCCGCAGGTGACCGAAAAGGGTCGCGCGGATCTGGTCACTGAATACGACCTCGCGAGTGAGCGCTTGATCCGTCAGCGCCTCGCCGAGCGCACGCCTGAGATCGCAATTGTCGCCGAAGAGCAGGGCGGCAAAGCCGCGACGGGCAACGCGCTGACTTGGTATTGCGATCCACTGGACGGTACGACCAACTTCGTTCACGGCCACTTTTTTTTCTGCGTCAGCATCGGCGTCGCCCAAGCAGGTCGTGCGATCGCCGGCGCGGTGGTCGCGCCCGCACTTTCTAGCCATTGGCGCGGCTGGGACGGCGGCCCAGCGCTTAGAAACGGCGAGCCGTGCCGCGTCAGCAGCACGAGCGAGCTCGGCAATTCGCTGGTCGCCACTGGTTTCCCAAGCGACCGCACCCAAGCCGCGACGAACAATTTCGGAGCCTTCACGCGCGTCAAGCCGCTCGTGCGCGGAGTGCGCCGTTGTGGCTCGGCGGCGCTCGACCTGTGCCTAGTGGCAGACGGTACGTACGACGCCTACTGGGAGCGGCGCCTGAACGCCTGGGACGTCATGGCAGGATCCGCCTTGGTTTTGGCCGCAGGAGGCACCGTCAGCGCACTCGATGGCACGCCGCCCGACTTGTCGGTCGGACACATCTTGGCATCCAACGGCCAAATTCATTCTCAGCTGCTGCCTCTGCTTACATAACGAAGCTCACGAGTCGTTCTACCCCACGAAAGTCCGGGCTGGCCCGCTACTCGGGGCTGGAGGATGATGATTGAGAATGGACGATCGCTCGTCGGCGCGACCGGATGGCAGCACTGCCTTCGTGCCGCGGCCCACCCCGCCGAAGAAGCCAGTGCGGCTGAGCTCGAGACCCGCGCCACGCCGAGTTGCGCTCGCTGAGGCGACGCTCGAGCCGACCATCCTGCTCGTTGGTGCGGACAGCGCGTTCGAGCCCGCGCTGCGCGCCGCGCTCAAGCGCCACCGCGTGTACGTCGAAACCACGTCCGCCGAAACGGTCGCCGAAACAGTGATCGCCGCGGCGCCGGATTTGGTGCTGCTGGTCGGACCGGCGGCGCGCGACGGCGGCAGCGCAGTGCTGAGCCGATTGATGAGCTCGCCGGCGTGCTCGGTGATTCCGGTCGCCATCTTGGACGACAACGCCGCGCTCGACATGCGGCTGCGCGCCTTCCGCCATGGCGCCGCTGCCGTCATCCCGCCGTCCGCGAGCATCGACGCCATCGCCGAGCAGGTCGCCAAGCTGGCGCGCGAGATCCCGGAACGCGGCGGCGAGTCTTTGGGCGTCGTAGGCGAAGCAACGCTCAGCGAGTTCGTCGGCGAGCTGAGCCGCGAGCTACGCTCTGGGATCTTGTCCGTGCACACGGGGCTTGGTGGTGAGGACGACGCGGTGCGCCTCGTGCTCGGCAGCGGACGCCCGCTGGCGGCGTTCATCGACGATTTCGTGCGCCAAGTAAAATCGCACGTCGTGCACGCGGAACCGCTGCGCTACGAGTTCGCAGAGCATGCGGGCGGCACGGTTGCCCTGCTCGACGCGCTGGCACCTTCGGGCGAGCCTGAGCGCGTGAGCGTGAAAGGCGTGCGCGTCGCGCTCGCCGACGACGACACGGGCCGCGCGGACACCGTCGCACAAGAGCTGCGCGCGCGCGGCGTGTCCGTGGTGGTGACCGATCTGAATCCGACTGATTTGCGCTTCGCGAAGCTGCGCCAAATCGACCCGGAGATCCTGCTGATTGGCGAATCTCAACTCAAAGGCCAGGGCTACGAGCTCTTGCGCCGCATGCGTCGCGACACGCGGCTGCGCTGGGCGTCGCTGCTCGTCGTGCGCTGGGACGAGATCTGGTCTGACGCGCTTTCAGTGCCCGCGCTGGAGCGCTTGGAGACCGCGCTCGCCGCGCTCTCTGAAGCCGATCGCGCGCTGCAAGCCTGGGCCGAAACTGGCGAGAGCTTCGATGCGCGCCTGGAAATCACCGGCCCTGCACGCTGCTTGCGCGCGCTGACCACGAGCCCGCGCCCGCTGCGCGTGACGGTCAACAATCCACGCATCACCGTCAGCATCGATATCTCGGACGGCTTGGTCGTCGGAGCGGCCGCTGAATCTCGACAGGGCGCGACCGAGCATTGGGACGGCGCGGTCGCGCTCGCGGCATTCATGGTCTTGAGCTCGGGGCGCATCCACATCACGCCCGTGAGTCAACCCGCCGTTACCAACGTGATGGCTACGGTCGACGTCGCGCTGAACATGGCGGATTCCGAGCCATCGCCGATCAGCCCGTCGATCCCCGCAATCGCCAGCTCGAGCCTGCGCCCGCCGCCGGCCGAACCGCTCGCCCAACCAATCGCACAGCCGAGCCTCGCGCCGCCGGCCGACGCTCGCGCGCGCATGCGACAGGCCGTGTTCGGCAACGCGCGCACCGGCATCAGCCTGCCCGCCGCGCTGTTCTTGGTCGCGCTAGCGGCACTGCAAGGCTTGCTCATGGTCGCGGGGCTCAGCCTGCTGCAGAAGGCGCACCGCCCTGCATCCAGCGCGCCGAGCGCACCCACGAGCGCCAGCTTGTCCAGTGCGCTCGCCTCTTCGACCGAGGGCAAAGTCCCCGTCGTGACACCGATCATCTCGAGTGTTGCTGGGGCGGCCCCCGCAGCCGCGCGCGCCGTGCCCCAGCCCACCGCGTCAGCAGCTGCCAGCAGGACCTCGACGGCCAAGGCCATTCCGCTCGACGAGACGGGCGTGCGCGCGCCCAGCTGCGACTCACTGCTGGCTGGCACGAGCGCCCACGGAGGCGACTATCCCGGAGCCGCCTACGGCGAAATGCGCGAAGCCAATCGCGCGCTGGTGCGCGGCGATGTCGACGCCGCCGAGCGGTCGCTGTGTAAAGCCGCGCTCTGGGACCAGAAGAATCCAGCCATTCCGCTGGAGGTCGCGCAGCTCATGCTGCTGCGCCGCGATGGCGCCGGGGCGGTGGAGTGGGCGAGAAAAGGTATCGAAAAAGGCCCCTCCGATTTGCGCGCCCAAGGCATCTTGGGTGACGGCCTCGCGCGCCTGGGCGACTACGACGGAGCGAAGCTTGCCTGGTTGAAGTCGATGAGCCTCGAGGAAGCCTCGGAGGCGCAAATCAAGTCGCTGTCGTTCAGCAGCGCACGCGAAGCGCAAGCGTCGATGAATCACCACGACTTCGCGCGCGCCGAACGCTTCTTCCGGCGCGCCGTGGTGTTCGACGGCGACAATGGCCCCGCCAGCAATGGGCTCGCCAACGCGCTGCTGCGGCTCGGAGATACCAGCTCTGCGCTGCGCTGGGCCAACCACGCCGTGTCGGTCAACCCGCGCGACCCCGCCGCCCGAGTGATTCTCGGTGACGTCTTGTTTCAGAAGGGCGATCGCGGCGCGGCAGAGGTCGAGTGGCGCGAGGCGCTGCAAATCGACCCCTCGAATTTCATCGCCAAGCTGCGCATGAATAAGCTCGCCAACACGCGTTAGCGCGGAAAAACTACTCCAGAGCTGCGAGCCTGCACGTGACTAGCGTGATTTCGCGGCCGAATCGCGCTACACAACCGTGATGCCTGCGGCGTCGTCCTTCGAAATGCTCGGCGGCGAGCCCGCGCTGCGCCTGATCATCGACAGGTTCGTCGACCGCATCTTCGACGATTTGATGATCGGCTACCTGTTTCGCGCCGCCGATCGCCAGCGTGTGAAGGACAAGGAATTCGAGTTTGCCGCACGCCACCTGGGCGCCCCGGTAGAATACACGGGCCGCCCGCTCCAGGAAGCTCACCGCGCGCATCGCATCACCGGTGGCCAATTCATGCGTCGGCTACAAATCTTGAAAGAGACGTTGGCCGAATTTCACGTTCCGCCTGAAGTGAGCGCGCTGTGGATCGATCACACGCTTTCGCTTCAAGCCCAGATCACGGACAACGCGCTCGATCAGTGCGATCCCGCGCATTCGAACCGCTCCGGATCCGTAGCCTCGTGAAAGCGCTTTGGCTCCTGCTCAGTGCGGCCACTGTGTCGTGCGCGACTGGCGGCTCGGCCTGGATGAACGCGCCGCTCGAGACCGACGCCTGGCAAGGGGACGAGCCGCCGCCCGCGCCCAGCAGTGTCGATACGAGCACCGCTGAACCCAAAAACCAGCCTCCGCCGCCGATGCGGTCGCGCGTGCTCGGCGAAGCTCCGCGCGCGGGCGACGACTCATTCGTGCCGCCCGCGCCGCCCGGCACACCGAGTACACCGAGCGCGACCGGCACACCGAGCGCAGTCTTGAACCCAGTGGCCGCAGGTGGGCGTGTGCTCGGCACCTTCCGCAACACGTATTACGACTTTCCGAGCGAGGCCGACTTCAGCGGCGAAGCCGTCGCCCTCGAGAACGGCAAATGCAAGACCATTAAAAGCGTGGCGCGCTCGTTCTACGAGGCCGTGTGCGTGCAAGGCAGCGGCACGCTGTCGACTGGCAGTACCGTGAGCTTCGCCAAGCGCGACTGCGACTGCGCTCCGCTGTGCCCGCGCACTGGCCAACACATTTGCTTCGACGAGCTCGACGCCAAGGCCTTCCCTTGGGGCCGCGGCGCGACCGGCCGCGCTATTACTCCGCTGCTCACGGTCGCCGTCGACACGGATCTAGTCCCGCTCGACACGCCCATCTACATCCCCGAGTTCGACGGCGTGGCCCGCGACCCCTCTCGCACGTCGACGCACGACGGCTGTTTCATCGCTCAAGATCGCGGCGTGCGCGTCAAGGGCCAGCACATCGACATCTTCACCGGCCACCGCGAAATCACCGCGCTCTGGAACAACCTCGTGCCCAGCAACCGCGGCGTAACCATCGTGCTGGACAGCCCGCGCTGCGCGCGGGCCGTTTCGAGTCAGTAGCTCAGCCTTCGCGGCTCGGCGGCGAGCCCTGCTCGACCTGACGCAGCTGCAGCGAGTCGATGATGCGACCCTGCGCGAGCACGTTGGTGATCACGACCAGCCAAGTACCGTCACCGCACCAGTCCTGGCGCTTGAGGTAGCCGAGCGCGTTCGACACTGTCTCCTCCGGGTCGTCGCTGAACGGCATCAGGAACGGCTCCACGCCCCACGGCAAGAGCAGCTGCCGGAACGTCTCTTCGTCGTCCGTGAACGCATAGATGGGCACACCGACGGCGCGCAGCGCGGCCAACGTGTAGGCCAAGAAACCGCTGCGCGTGAAGACCACGATACCCGAGTCCCCGAGCTCGCGCGCCAAGTTCGCCGCGGCACGCAGCATCTTCGACTTCGGCTGCGCGAGCTCGATGGTGTCGTTGGTGCTGCGCTTCTCGGTCGGCTCGATACTGGCGACGATGTTCTTCATCACCTCTACGCACTCGAGCGGGTACAGGCCGGTGGTGGTCTCGCCGGACAACATCACGGCATCCGCGCGCTCACGAACAGCCGTAGAAATGTCGGAGATCTCCGCGCGCGTCGGCATCGGAGCGCTGATCATCGACTCGAGTAGATGAGTCGCGATAATCACAGGTTTACCTTCCATCAGGCATAGATCCACGATCTGCGTCTGAACCAAGGGCAGCGTGTGGTAGTCGATTTCGATGCCCAAATCGCCGCGCGCCACCATCACTGCGTCGGTCGCTTTGATGATGCTGTGCAGGTTGCGCACGCCGCTTTGATCTTCGATCTTGGCGATGATGCGCGCCTTCGAGCCCAAACCGCTCAGGAAGCGACGCAGCAAGTCGATGTCTTCGGCGCGGCGCACGAACGACAGCGCCACGAAATCCAAGCCCGCCTCCACGCCAGCGCGCACGTCGATTTCGTCCTTCTGCGTCAGAGCCGGAAGATTGACGTTCATGCCGGGTAAATTGACGTGCCGGCGCGAAGTGAGGTTACCCGGGGTGAGCACGCGACAGCGCACGCGTGTCGGCTCGACCTCCAGCACCGTCAGACGGATCAAGCCACTGTCGACGAGAATGGTCACACCGACCGAGACGTCTCCCGGCAGGCCGGGATAGTTGACGCTGACGCCACGCATGTCGTCGCTCAGCTTGTCCGTGTAGAACTCGAACACGTCGCCGACGCGTAGCTCTATCGGTTCGTCGACCACTCCGGTGCGAATCTCTGGTCCCTTGACGTCCATCATGATCGCCACGTGACGATCGAGCTCGTTGGAGACCTTGCGAACGCGCCGAATCAGGTTCTGTGCCCACTCTCCCGTGCCGTGCGCCATGTTCAGCCGCAGCACGTCGACGCCCGCCAAGATGAGCTGCCCCAGGCGCTCTTCGCTGTCTGTGGCCGGACCGACCGTCGCAATGATCTTCGTGTGTCTGTAGTAGCCGCGCATGGCCTCCTCTAACCACGATCGACACGGCGAGCCAAGTCACCGTTCCCTGACTCGCGGCGTCATGTTGCGGCCAGGTTCCGCGACGTCGACTATTTCGGCCTGCAACGGCTCGATTCGGCCCGCAGGCACCTACCGCGCGGCGCATTTAGCCACGGCCCGGCCAACGGCCGAAGCAGCCCGGACAGCGGGGGAGACGAAGCGCACGGCGTCTTTTGGCTTGCCGTGAGGGGAATGCCTACCGCGCCGCGCGGCGGCTCACTCAAGCTCAGATGGGTCGAGCTCGTAGCTCACGCAGCA
>DATCFJ010000879.1:0-6866 GCA_036509605.1 Polyangiaceae bacterium
GGGAGGTCGCTCGTTTTTGGATCGGAGCTAACATCCTTGGACGAGTTGCGGTGGCTAGCGGGCCCCTTGGTATATTCTGTATACCAAAATCACCAAGGGCCCCCGAGACCTGAGTCCCAGAAGCCCTTTGTTTTCAACCAGTTATGCGGAGGTGAGGACCGGATTCGAACCGGCGTATAACGGTTTTGCAAACCGTTGCCTAACCGCTTGGCTACCTCACCTTGCTTGAAAGCGAGCGGACCTTGCCATGGGCTATGGGCAAGATCAATGGTGGCGGGGGCCTTTGGAGTTCCGGTGACGCTGAAATCTGGGTTCGGAATTTCCCTGAAATTTCCGCGATCTGGCTTCACGACCGGTGGACGTAGCCACTCGGGGGAGAGGCGGCGTAGGATTCCGAGAACCGTTCGTGGGAGAGGCCCATGGCGGTGTTGTGTCCATGTCATGAGCGAAACGGTCGCGCTGTCCAAAGGGCTCCCGAGCACCATCCGCGAGGGTGAGGTGCTGGGCGGCAAGTATCGCCTCGAGAAGGAGATCGGCCGCGGCGCGATGGGCACGGTTTGGTCGGCGGTGCACCTGACGCTCGGGCAGCGCGTGGCCATCAAGTTGATCTCGGCGGAGCACGCGCAATCGCGCGAGGCGCGCGCGCGCTTCAGCACGGAGGCCAAGGCCGCGGCGCGGCTGCGTTCGCGCTACGTCGTGCAAGTGTACGACGACGGCGAGACGCAGGCGGGCACGCCGTACATCGTGCTCGAGTACCTGGACGGCGAAACGCTCGAGCAGCGCCTGGAGCGCGAGCATGATCTGCCGTTGAACGACGCGGTGCGCATCACGCGTCACGTCGCGCGGGCGCTGTCGCGGGCGCACGCGGTCGGCATCGTGCATCGCGACTTGAAGCCGGGGAACGTGTTTCTGACGCGCTCGGAGGACGACGAGCTCGGCTGGGTCGCGAAGGTGCTCGACTTCGGCATCGCCAAGCTGGAAGAGCACGGCATCGCTTCGACCACAAAGACGGGCACGCTGCTCGGCACACCGTTGTTCATGAGCCCGGAGCAGGTGCGCGGCGCGAGCTCGGTCGATTCGCGTTCGGACCTGTATTCGCTCGGCATGGTCTTCTACAACATGATGACCGGCACTTTTGCCTTCAATGGTGAGTCTTTTGCGGATGTCTTGGTGGCCATCTGCACTGGGCCATTGCCGGATTTGCGTGCGGCCGCGCCTTGGATTCCGAACAGCGTTTGCGAGTGGTACCAAAGGGCCTGCGCGCGGGACGTCAATCTGCGTTACCAGAGCGCGGACGAGATGGTCGAAGCGCTCGACTTGGCGCTGGGCGTGAGCACCGGAGTGATGAGTCGAGGCTCGTCGCCGGAGGTGAAGATTGACACGTTGCGCGGGCACGCTCCGCCGGTCGCGCACGGCGTGCCGCGCTCGATTTCGGATTCGGGCGAGTATGCCAAGGGGGCGACGCAGGTCCTGACCACCGATCCTAAGTTGCTCAATAGTGATCCGGCGCTTTCTGTGCGCGCCCTCGATGCCGAGCTGGCCCTTCCGACTTCGTCTCGCGCGCCGCTGTTCATCGGTGCCGGCATCGCCGTGCTGATTTTGTTTTTGATTGGGGGCGTGCTCTTGCTCGGCCACAGCAAGTCCGCGCCGTCGACGGCGGAGGCCGCGACAGGAACGGCAACGGCATCGTCAACGCCGACGAGCAGCGCCGTGATCAGCGTCGCGAAGGCCGCGCCGATCGTGCCCGAGCCTCCGCCTCGAGCGACCGCAGCGACGCCCGCGCCGATTCAGCCCGCTGTGACGGCTGCCACGGTGGCTCCGGCCGCGCCCCGCGCGCGCCCGACCCCGCCCGCCGTTCACGCGGCAAAACCCGCACAAAACGCGGTTTCTGCGCCTGCGGCAAGCCCGCGAAACACGAGCACTGATATGGGTTTCTAAGCTCTCGACTTTTATCCGCGCGAGAGCTGTCTTAATAAGAAAGTAACGTCATGACACACCCTGCACGCATCGCCCCGCGGTTCCGGTCCCAGCGCTACGCACTCGGTGTGTTGTGCGCGTCGCTGGTGGTCAGCGTGGCCAGTAAGAGCCGCGCCGAAGACGCCCCAGAAAACGTCGCCGCCGCCCGCACGTTGGGGATCCAAGGCGTGCAGCTGGCGGATGCAGGCAAGTGCCCGGAAGCGATCGAGAAGCTGCAGCGCGCAGAGTCGCTGCACCACGCTCCGACGATCCTCGACCGCCTTGGCGAGTGTCAGGTCGCCGTGGGTGAGCTCGTCGAGGGCACCGAGAACCTGAACGCCGTCGTGCGCGAGCCGCTCGCCGCAAACGCGCCCAAGGTTTTTCACGATGCACAGGATCGCGCGCAAAAGGTGCTGGCTTCGGCCACGCCGAAAATTGCGCACTTGGTGATTCGCATCACACCGGCGGAGGCCAAGGCGAGCGTCGCCGTTGGCGGCAAAGCCGTCCCCGACGCGCTGATCGGCTCGGAGCGCCCCACGGATCCGGGCACGCACGAAGTCACCGCGACAGCTGCCGGCTACAAGCCCGCGAGCACGACCGTGACGCTGGCCGAGGGTGGCCACCAAGACATCACGCTGCTGCTCGAACGGGATCCTAACGCGGTGGCCGTCGTTCCGACCACGCCGACCACGCCCACCACCGGTGCGGGCGGCCCGGTTACGCCGCCCGAGCCCGCGTCAGCGCACTCCAACACCCCGGCTTACATCGTGCTCGGCATTGGCGGGGCGGGGCTCGTCGTCGGCGGCATCACCGGCGCGCTCGCCTTCGGCAAAGCTTCGGATTGCCCGAACAAAGTCTGCAAAACCCAGAGTGATCTGGACAGCGCCAAGAGCATGGCCACGGTCTCCACCATCGGCTTCGGCGTCGGCATCGTCGGTGTGGCCGTGGGCACGATCCTGCTGCTGACGGGCAGTAAGAGTGAGGCGCCTCCGGCGCAGGCAGTGGCTCATCCCGCTCGTAAGCTCGCGGTTCAGCCGTGGTTCGGCGTCAACGCCGCCGGTTTGATGGGTTCGTTCGAATGAGCGCGCGCACAAGCCCACGCAGCGTGCTCGGCACGTTGCGTGTCCTGGCTCTGGGTTGCTCGCTGGTCGTCTCGTTCTTTGGTTGCAGCTCGATTATCGGGCTTGGTGACTACTCGGTCGCGAGCGGAAGCGGCGGACACAAAGGCGTAAGCACTAGCGGCGAAGCTGGGCAGAGTCCCAGTGGCGAAGCGGGCGAGGGCGGGGCTGGCGGCGCAATCGGCGCGGCCGGGGCGGCCGGGGCGGGCAATGTGCCGAGCGGCGGAAGCGGCGGTAACACCAGCGGCGGCAGCGGCGGCAGCGGCGGCAATACGTCTGCCCCTGTCGGTTGCGACGGCAAGACCAGCTTCATGCCGAACGAAAGCATCGTTCGCTCGTGCCTGCTGCGTGCCGGTTGTGACCCGACGTTCAACCCCGTGCGCAACGTGTCCACTTGCGTGACATTCAACACGCAGGCGGCGCTGCCCGGTGAATCCTGCAACTTGGGCTCGAAAACCTGCGCGGACTACGAGTCCTGCGAGCACGTCGGCGTCGCGCACGACGACCTGTGCGGCGGCACCAAGAAGACTCGTTGCGAGAATGGCAAAGCCATCAACTGCGGCAACTATCAGGGCGACGACCGCTTCTTCGATTGCGCGGCTCTGGGCGGTGGTTGCGGCACGTACACGTACACGAACAATGAGCTGTACGCTGACTGCACGCTCGATGTGACGCCCGACTCCTGCACTGGTAAAGCCGACGACGACAGCAGCTTCTTCTGTCACGCCGGTGCCGCAGGCGCCGACGACCTGCGTTATTACTGCTGGGGCGGTGAAGCTTACGGCTCGAGCTGCACCGCGCTCGCGAAGTGCACGGACGACCTCGTGACCGCGACTGACACTACCGGTGGCGACGCGACCTGTTTCTTCAGTCTGCCGCACTGCACGGCCCCTGTGGTGCCCACCTGCAACAACGGCATCGCCAACGACTGCTCGAACGGTAGCCTGTTCAAGTACGACTGCAGCGCAGTCGGTCTCGGTTGCAACATCACCAGCGGCAGCGAATATTGCCTGGCCCCCGGCTGCAAGTCGGACGACGTTGACACGACGTGCGTCGAAAGTTGCTCTGACGACGGCACGCAGCTGACCTTTTGCTACGGCGGCGCGCCGTACACTGTGAAGTGCTCCGACTACGGCTTCACCCAATGCTTGACGGGTACTGACAGCAACAACAACCCGTTTGCGGCCTGTCGGTTCTGACGCGGGCACTGCGGGCGATCACGCTGCGTCGTGCACGTCGAGCCAGCCACCGCCGCTCGAGAGCTGCGTGATGCGGGTCTTCAGCTTCTTCTTGGCGCGAGCTTCGAGCTGGCGAGCGCGCTCGCGCGACACGCCGAGCGTTCGACCGATGTCGGCGAGGGATAGCTCGTCTTCGCTGTCGGCCATCAGCCGCTTCTCGACGATGTAACGCTCGCGCGGGTCGAGCCCTGTCAACGCTTCGCTGACGGCTTGCCGTGCGTAGCCGTCGACCTCCGAGCTGACCAGGCCATCCTCTTGGTTCGGATCAGCCGCGACTAGGGTATCGGCAAGGGTGGTGGCCGAGTCGCTGAACACGGGCGCATCGAGCGAGACGTCGCGCGCCTCGAGCGAACGAACCATGGCGGCGACCTTGGCTTGCGGCATATCGAGGGCCTGAGCCAGCAGGGCTTCGGCTTGTTCGCCGTCGCCCACCAGGTTGGCAATCCGCACGCGCTCGCGGCGGATCTTGAAGAACATCTTGGAGCGTAAGGCGCCCGAGCCGCCGACCATGCTCCACGAGCGAATCACGTGGTTCAAGATGTACGCGCGGATCCAGTATGAGGCGTAGGTCACGAAGCGCGTGCCGCGGCTATTGTCGAACTTCTGCAGCGCGTGGACCAAGCCGAAGTTGCCCTCGGCGACCAGCTCGGAGAGCGGCAGCCCATAGCGGTGGTATTTGAAGGCGATTGAGACGACGTAGCGAAGGTGCGCGCGCACCAGCTCTTCGCGCGCATTCTCGTCACGGCCCGTGAGCCAACGGGCCGCGAGCGCTTGCTCTTGCTCGCGCGACAGCTCCGGGTAGCCGTGCGCCGCGGTAATGTAGTGCGTCAGGGAGGGGTCGGTTTGGCGGGCCATGTTCTTAACTTCGATTCGAGTGTGCTGTGGCTACGTTGCGATTTGAGTCGGAGTTCCACGAAGTTTTGTTAAGTCGTAAGCGCTGCACGATCGGCGAAGCCAGCTGGACGATCGAGCTATGTCCGTTGCCTCGGACGCGGGTCCGGGCACGCGCTTTCCCGTCGTGGCGGATCTCGTAGCCCCGTGCGTGGGCTTCCCCGATACGACGATTGAGCCCCCCCAAAATCGACACCCGCCCCGGATTTCTTTTGAAGGACGCGAGTCCGGCGGGGCGAACACAGCCTTCGCTGTCGCGAACGAGCTCGCCTATGAATGCTAGGCTCGGGGCTCGATGTCGGCGATCGCCACCCTCGTGATTTACCTCAGTGTCGCGGACGCCGCAGATCCGGGTGCTTCGGTGCTAGTGCGGTCCGCGCAAGAGGTGCTCGGGGATCAAGCGCAAGTCGAGTTGCGAACGACTGCGAGCGAGCTACCCGACTCGGCCTTGAGCAGCACTGAGCCCGGCGTCGATGCTGCCGCCAGCGTCGTGTGGCTGAACAGTGAGCATCGGCGCGCGGCGGTGCGTTGTTACGTGGGACGGCTGCATCGCGTCGTGAAGCGCGAGCTCTCGTTCGACGAGGACGCTGATCCAAATGAGCGCGAACGCATGTTGGGTTTCGTCGTCGCATCGTTGCTCACGCCGGAGGCCGAGCAAAGCGTCGCGCCAGCTCCGCGTCCCGACGACACTCACGTCCAGCGCAACGCACTCGAAGAGCCCAACGCACCGCCGGCTGCGGCACCGGCGCGAGAGCACTTCGTCGGCATGGCGGAGCTGGTCGGTCTTGGCGCTACTGGGATCGGCGGAGCGGGCGCAGGTTTCGGCGCGTCGCTGGCGGGTCGTTGGCTGTTCGCGCCGTCGCTCGCGTTGCGGCTTGCGGCTGGTCTACGTCGCGGCGACATTCCGGCGGCCAGCGCCATCTCTGAAATGGAATTCGTCGGCGTTGGCTTGGCGATCGAATCCTCAGTGACCCGAAGCTCGCGTTTCAGTGTGGGCGGCCGTGCCAGCGCGCTGCTGCTGCGGCATGAGCTCGACCACCTTTCAGCAGATGACGCGGTGCCGGCTCGCAAAAGCCGAGTGATTCCGGGTGCCGACGCGGTGCTCGAGGGCGGGTGGCGCTTCTCATCCAGTGCGGGTGTAGTTGTCGGGGTCGGAGCCGAGCTGGCCCTCGGGCACATCGACGTGAGCGTAAAGGGTAAAGAAGTCGCGGAGATCCCGCCGCTGCGCGGGCTCGTAGAGCTCGGTATTCAAGCCAGGTTTTAGTGCTCGGGCCTGCCTGATCGGTCGCGCCACGAGGTACCCTTAAGACAAGCAAGCCGTGCCTTCAGAAGCCAACCATTTGAGATTGATCGCCGGCGGCAAGCCCGTCGACCCCGTCGGTCCGAATCCGGCGCTGGATGACACTCAATTGCTGACCGCGCTCCGAGCCGGGGACCCGACTGCCGCCACCGCCCTGCATGATCGAACGCGCCGCGTCGTCGAGCGAACGATTCGCCGGTTGCTCGGCTCGCGCGATCTCGACAACGAGGATCTGTGTCAGCTAGCGTTCATCGAGTTGGTCAACACCATCGAGCGCTTCCGCGGTGAGTGCCCGCTCGACGCCTGGGTAAGCGTCGTCACCGCGCGCATCGTGTACAAACATTTGCGGCGTCGTAAGCTCGA
>DATCFJ010000880.1:0-2919 GCA_036509605.1 Polyangiaceae bacterium
GACCGAGGTCGTCACCCGCCTCTTCGACGACTACGAGGAGATCGGCGACCGGGCCATCCTGATGCTCGCCGAGGAGCACCGAATCCCCGGCTTCGCGGAGGCCGCGACGAGTGGCCGCGAGCGTCATCGCGCTTGGGTGAAGGCCGCCTTCGCCGGGCAGTTGGCGAAGCACCCCGCCCGCGTTCGCGAGGAAGTCCTCGTGGGCCTCCTGGCCGCGACGGATGTCTACGTCTGGAAGCTTCTTCGGCGCGACTTCGGAGTGGACCGGAAGGCATCCCAAGCCACCGTCGAGCGCCTCATCTGCGGTGTTCTCGTCAAATGAAAAAGGTGAAGTGACACATGGCGACTATTTTGTGGGCCTGCTGGGACGGCGGCGGCAATCTCACACCCAGCCTTGGGATTGCCCGAGTCCTCACGGACCGCGGGCACCACGTCCGCTTCTTCGGCAGACCGGAGATGGTGGGGCGCGTGGAGGCCGCAGGGCTGAGTGCGACGGCGCTGCAGCACGCGCGCACTGATCTCGAGCGGTACGCCTTCCATCCATTGGCGACCGTCTTCGGGTACACGAGCTCGCCGGCGGTGGGTGACGAGCTGGTCGCTCTAGTGGCGGAGCGGAAGCCGGATGTCGTGGTCGTCGACGCGATGTTCAGCGCGGCACTCCATGTCGCCCCGCGCTTCGCGCGCCCGACGGCGGTCATGCTCCACACGTTCTTCAACCGACTCGTGGAAATGTGGCGGGGAAACTTCGTCATGCAGAGCGAGTCGCGGAAGCGTGCCGGCTTTCCGGGTCTGCCGCCCCTCGACACGCTCTGGGGTGAGCGCGAGCGGCTCCACGTCAATACGCTCGAGGCGTTCGATGGGGCGCCCGCGACGGCTTGGAAAAACGTGGTTCATGGGGCGCCAGTGCTGACTGCGGAGCGTCGGGCCGTGCCCACCGAGCTTCCCTGGGACGCGAACGATGAGACCCCGATCGCGCTCCTCAGCTTCAGCACGGTGCCCGAGCAACGCAGCCCCGCGACGCTGCAGTGCGCGCTCGACGCGCTCGGCCCGTTGCCCATCCACGTGGTCGCTACCACCGGCGGGATCGTCGACCCGAAGGAGCTCAAGGCTCCGGCGAATGCCCGCCTCGTACCCTTCGCCGACCATGAGCTCGTGATGGAGCGCGCCTCCTTGGTCGTTGGCCATGGGGGTCACGGCACGACCATGCGTGCGCTTCGGCGGGGTCTACCGATGGTCGGCATCCCGGCCAAGGGCGCCGACCAGATCCCCATCACACAGCTGATCGATCAGTGGGGTGCGGGGCGCGCCCTGCCGGGTGACGCAGGCGCGCTCCAGATTCGCGCTGCCGCGGAGGAGCTCCTCTCGAACCCCGACTTCCGTTCAGAGGCGCAGCGGCGCTCACTCGCATTCGCGGGCAAGGACGGCGCCCAGCTCGCCGCAAGCTCGGTGGAGTCCTTGCTGCCGCGGGGCGCGTGACGAGCGTGGCACAGCGATCGGGGCGCTTTTGCAGCGCAGGGGCGGCTAAATCGTTCCGAGGTTAGTCTCTGGGCGAGCGTCAGGCGCCTTGCTGCCCTGTTAGGGTGCCAACATCATGCCGGACAAAGCGGGCGTCCCCGGGCACGTCAGCGACAACATCGACGCCATCTTGGCGCTACAGGCCCAGGCTGAGCGGGGGCTTCGACGCGACCAGCGCGCGATCGAGCAGCTCACCGGTTTTCTCGGCCGACCCCGGGCACTATACGCATTGCTCTCGGCTGTCGCCGCCTGGATCGCCTACAACGTTTGGGCGGCCGCGACTCATCAGCACCAAGTCGATCCGCCCCCTTTCTATTTTCTGCAGGGAGTCATCGCATTTTATGCGGCGGTGGTGACGACGATCGTTCTCATCACCCAGAATCGTCAGCAGAGGGACGAGCAGCGGAACGCACGCCTCGAGTTGCAGGTGAGCCTGCTTGCCGAGCAGCGCACGGCAAAGATTGTCGCGCTGCTCGAGGAGCTGCGACGCGACATGCCCAACGTGCGCAATCGGGTTGACCCCGTGGCTGAGGCGATGCAGCAAGCTGTGCCGCCCACCGCGGTCAGTTCAGCCCTCGACGAAGGCTTGAGCAACGCCGTCAGTGCGGGCGAGGTTCCCGACTCAGGAGACCAGTGAAGGGGAGCCCTATCCAACGTCGGCCTTCGCGACGGGCTCCGCATGACCCCTCCACGAGTGGAGCGCGATCAGCGACGAGAAAACTGAGTCAGCGAACGCTCTATACGATCGGGCATTCCACGCGTAGCGCCCGTGAGCTCATCGACATTCTAACCGCATTCTGCGTGGTTCACGTTGTCGACATTCGAAGCATTCCTCGCTCGCGGACCAACCCTCAGTTTGACCTCGAGCCGTTGCGAGCAGCGCTCCGGCGTTCAGGGATCTCCTATACCCACCTCGTGGCGCTCGGCGGGCGGCGCCCCAAGAGTAAGCTCATTGGCCCGAGCGTGAACGCTGCCTGGAAGCTCCGATCGTTTCATAACTATGCGGACTACGCCGAAACGGCTCCCTTCCAAGAAGGCTTGCACACCCTGCTCGAGCTCGCCGGGCGTGAAACGTGCGCAATCATGTGCGCTGAAGCCGTCTGGTGGCGCTGCCACCGTCGCATCGTCACCGACCACGTGCTTGCGCACGGCGTGCCTGTCGTTCATCTCTTCAGCACCACGAAGAGTGAGAGCGCTTCGCTCACTCCCTTTGCGGCAATCGCAGCGCATGCCCATGTTTCCTATCCGGGGCCGGCACTTGTGCGGTCCAGGGCTCGGCCTCAAGCTGCTGGTGTCGCCATTGCTTCCCCCAGAGTCATGAAGCGTCCCACCAAGACAAACTTCAAGGTCGGCGACCACGTTAGTTGGAGCTCGGAGGCGGGGCGCGTCAGGGGGGTGATCAAG
>DATCFJ010000881.1:0-3372 GCA_036509605.1 Polyangiaceae bacterium
CGGCACGGGCGCCTGCGGCAGCTTGCGGATTTCGGGCTGCGCGAAGACTCGCCCCGCGGCATTTTGCACGTTACACAGTAGGGCGCCGCGCGCGCCCGTCGCTCGGAGCAGCACGCGCGCGAGATCCATCATGTAAATGAAGGCAACGCAGCCCGTGTTGTGCAAATCGATGATCCAGCGTGGACGCGCACCGAGAGCGTGCGCCACCTCGGCGCCGCAACCCGTGAACGCCTGATCGGGGACGGAAACGTTCGTAAACAGGATATCGATATCTCGCGCGGGTTCGAGGTCGAGCTTCTCGAGCAGCCGAGTCGAGGCGCGCCGGATCATCTCGGCCGCGGTCTCGTCTGGCCGGACGTTGCGTCGCGAAGTGGGTGCGGTGAACATGCCGCGGCGGGCCGAGGCGCCTGGAGCGAAGCTTTCGTTGGTGACGATTCGCTCGGGCAGATAGCTCGCGACGCCCAGCAAGCTGACGTTGCTCTCGACCATCTTCAAGCCTCCTTGAGATACGGGCCCATGGGCAGCCCGCTACGATGTCGGTATTCGACGATCGCCTTCAAATTGCGGAGCTCAATCGTGTGGCCCGCGTAGAAGAGCGGCCACCAATCGCCCACCCACTCTCGATTGGGGTCGAGGTTCAGATCAGGGAACGGGTTCTCTCGGTAGTACGGGTGGCGACAGTTGCTCCAGATCAGCACCGACCCCGACCGCTTGAGCACCGTCTCTGCCGAAACGATGCGATTCAGATACACCATCCACAGCTCGCGCCCTTGGTCCCAAGCGCAGTGGTAATCAACCGTCAGCGCCGATGGATGGCTGACGGCTTTGCAGTAGATGGGAGTCGCCGCGACGTCCACGCCCACGTACAGCTCGGGCTCTCCCGTCGGCTTCAGGTCACGCACGCTGTAGGTCCACTCCATCAAACTGAGCGGGTTGGCTAGATACGCAAATAGCTTCTCGGGCGGGCACTCGATGTGCGCGTGCACTGTGCAATATTCCCCGTATACCTGCTCGTGCGGGTAGACGGTGTGCGTCATCTCGCTGATGTGCTCGGCGAGCGCCAGCCGGTCGAACGCCTCGCAGCGAATCAAGCCTGCAATGCCCGCGAGGCCATTCTGGTCAATCTGCAGCATCGTCGTGTCCTCGGCTAACGGTTGTGACGCCGTCCGGCGTGGCTTGCTGAAAAGCAGAAAAGGGCGGGATTTCCACGCTGTCGAGCTCGATCGAGATCAGCGCTGGGCCGGTTAGCAGCGCCGCGCGGGCGAGCGCATCGGCGAGCTCTCGTTCGGTCCGGCAATCGCAGGCTGCAAGCCCCGGGAACATCGCGCTGAGCCCAGCACCGAAGTGCGAGCGGCGAAAAGCGTTGTAACCAGCGTTCTCGCGCAACAGTAGCCGCTCGCGCACCAGACACATGCCGTGCGCCGCATTGTCGAAGATCAGATACGTGATCGGTAACTGGTGCTCGACGGCGGTGTGGACATCCAAGCCGTTCATCAAGAATGCGCCGTCACCCGCCAGTACGAAGCAGCGCTTGCCCGATGCAAAGGCAGCGCCAATCGCCGCTCCGAAGCTATAGCCCATGCCCGCCATGCCCATCGCGAGCAGCCAACGGCAGCCCACGGGGATGCGCAGGGCGTGCGCACTCGCCGCGCCCGTATTCCCGGCGTCCATGAGCACGACGCCATCCTTGGGCAGCGCTTGCTCGATCTGAAGCAATGCGCGCTGTGAATCGAGCAGCCGGTCTCCCGGCGCACTGACCGGCGGTTCACGGCTGGCGGGCGCGCAACGCGCCTCGGAAGCGTGCAATTCGTCGCTCAGCGCGCGCAACGTCCGGAGCAAGTCGCCCTCGAGATGCAGCCCGTCGCGGGCCTTCAGAAACAGGGGCTCGGGACCCACGGAGATCAACGGTCCGGCGGCGAGCGTGGCCTCGCAGCCTTGGCGGGTGAGCAGCGGTAAGCGCGTGCCAACGACCAGGCAGGCGCGTGCGCCATCGATTGCGCGCATCGCGGCCTTCGAGCCCATCGCTCCGCACACGCCGAGAAAGCGCGTTGAATGGTTGTTGAAGGCGTCGCGCGCGTCGGGAGCGACTGCGACCTGTGCGTCGAGCGCATCCGCGATTGCGGCCAGCTCCGGTTGGGCCGCAGCCCTGGCTACGCCGGCCCCGGCGAGAATCACGATGGGGCCCGGATGCAGCAGCGAACAGGCCTGTCGGACGCGCGCTGAGTCGACCGCGCCGGCGTGCGCGAGCTCGCCGCTCAGGCTTGCTGGCCGCGTGCTCAGCTCGGCCCGCTGTCTGTCCTTTGCCAACAGCAAAACCGCCGGCCCCGGTGTCGGTCCGAGCGCGAAGGAAAGCGCTTCGGCGAGCAGCCGAGGCACGTCGTCGACGTTCTCCACGCGCGTGCACCAAACGGAGACGGCTGCAAACACCGCTGCGGCGTCGACCCCACCGCAGCGACCGCTCGTGTCTTGAAACGCGCCGAGCCCTTGCAGCTCCGTGGGCGGTTCGCCAACCACCGCGAGCAGCGGGACTCGCGAAGCGCGCGCCTCGGCCAGTGCATGCACGAGATTCATGGCGCCCCCGCCCGACGTGACGCAGACGACCCCGAGCCCGCCGGTGAGTCGCGCATAGGCGTCTGCGGCCGTTCCGGCCGCGTGCTCGTGCTTGCTGAGCACCATACGGATGTCGGGCCTCCGCCGCTGAACGGCGGCGAAGAAGTCTTCGATATTCGCCCCTCCAACGCCAAACACGTGGCGCACACCGGCCAGTACCAAGCTCTCGGCAATGAAGTCGGCAGCGTTCGTGGGCTGCCCCTGGAAATCGCTCGGACGGGTCACGACGGGCCCGTCCTGCAGGATCGATGCCGCGGTCGTCGATGCAACAACTACCCACTAAGCCGAGAGCCCGGGCACCTTGCCGCAAACGCTGCGGTCCGTGACGCAACCAATGCGCGGACTCGCCTCGCGCAGGTCCGGAAAGCGCACTCGAGCGAGCGCGTCCGGCACGCCTGCGACCCTGGGGCCCAGCGCCGGCGCTGGTTTGAGATCGATCGTCTGCTTCCGGACCACTCAGATAAGCCAGCGCGGCCCGTCCGAAACCGGCGCGAACCCTCGCGGACGGATGTCAGCGCAAAGTTGCACCTTCCCCGCCACCGGAAGGCGGACATAGAAGGTCGTGCCTTGGCCGACCACTGTGTCGAAGGTGATCTCACCACCGTGCTTGTCCTTGACGACGCTCCAGACCAGAGCCAGCCCGTGCCCGGTGCCCTTTCCGATCTCCTTGGTCGTGAAGAACGGCTCGAAGACGTGCGCGCGCGCAGATTCCGGGATCCCAGTCCCGGTGTCGCGCACCGAGATCACCACGCTATCTCCGTC
>DATCFJ010000882.1:0-7832 GCA_036509605.1 Polyangiaceae bacterium
GTGAGCACTGGCGGTCGAATCAGAACCGAGGCTCGCTTGCCGAGCATTGTCACGGCGTCGCGCGGTGCCGCCGCGAGGGCGACGCCCGGCCCTCGCTTCGCTCCGAGCAGCAAAGCCTCGCGTCGAGCAACGAGATGCTCGCCCGGTTGACCTTCGGCGAGAACCTGAGATCCGAAGCAGAGCAGAACGGAAACGATTGCGGTGAGCGGGAGCAGTCGCATATAGGTTACCTAGCTGGTGTGGGGGAAGCGGTCAGTCCGACAAATGTCGGAGGGACTCTTTGCGCAAGGCGGCTACACTCATGCCAATGCACGTCGCCTCCTCGTCGCCGTCGTCCTCGTCGCGCGCGCTCGTCTACGTGGCGCTGGGCCTCGTGGGTGGCGCTCTGTATGCCGTCTTGAATACCACGCTCGACGCGATGAGCGCCCAAGGTCGAAGCTTGGGCATGCTGGCGTCGATCCACGGCGTCGTCGATCGTGGCATTCCTGTCTTTACCGGCGCGCTTTTGGGCGTCGGCATTCACTACTTTCATGTCCGATCGGCGCTGGCACGCGCAGAAGCGCTGCGCGCGCAAAGTTTGCACGACCGCCTGCATCGGGTGGAGCGCGACCAGGCTGTCTGGATCGTGGCGGCCGCGACCCTTCACGAAGTAAATAACCCGCTGCACTCCCTCGGACTCCTGCTAGACGAGCTCGCGCTCTTGGGACCTGCTGAGGAATCGACGAGGGCGGAGCTCCTTTCGAGCGCACGCGCGAACGCGGACCGCGTCCGCGAGCGGCTGTTGTCCTTGAAGGTCGCCGCCGATGGCGCGCGGCCTCAGGCATCCTCCATTGCTCTCGATGCCGAAGTCGCTCAGGTTGTCGGAGAGATGGAACCGCTGGCGCGTCTGCAGCAGATCGCGCTCTCGGCAGACCAAAGCGAGCCGGTTCAGGTGCAAGGGGACGGGCTATTTTTGCGAATAATTCTCGAGAATTTGCTGCGGAACGCGATCGACGCCGTGCCCGATCGTGACGGCCACGTGGACGTCCAAGTGTCGAGCGAAGGTGGCGAAGCAGTCGTTCGGGTCAGCGACGATGGTCCCGGCATCCCTGCGGAAATGGCGGCAAACCTGTTCGAACCCTTGTTTAGCCACAAGGCGCACGGGCTCGGCCTGGGATTGTCGATCGCGCGCGCCCTTGCGCGGTCGATGGGCGGCGACTTGTCGTTGGCCGATCGCTCTGGCTGGTCTACGAGCTTCCTGTTGAGGCTCCCCAAGGAGGCGAAGTGAGAGGCAAGCTGCTGCTCGTCGAGGATGAAGCCGACGCGCGGAAGGCCCTCGCACGCGCGCTCGCGCGTGAGGGCTACGAATGTATCGAAGCCAGCGATGTCGAGACTGCGCTTACCGCGGCGGGACAGCATCCCGATCTTGCGGCGGCGGTCGTCGATATCGTTCTCGGAGCCGACGAACGAGGTGGCGTGCGTCTAGTCCCGCTTCTGAGAGACTTGATCCCGCGGTTGTCTGTCATTGCCATCACCGCGTTTGCGAACGTCGCCTACGTGAAGCAGCTACTCAATGATGGGGCCGCGTTCCTATTGGAGAAGCCATTCCGTGCGGTCGAGCTCGTCGACGCGCTGGCAAGGGTGCTCGCCGAGCACGCAAGTATCAGCCATTGGGTGGACCGCGCACTATCGCCCCTGGGTTTGACCGTTAAGGAGATGGCCATCGCACGCCTTCTGTTGAAGGGCCTGCCGACCGGGGAGATCGCGCGGCTCGAGAACAACAGCGACAAGACGATCCGCCAGCACTTGTCGCAGGTGTACGCCAAGGCAAACGTGTCCTCGCGGTCGGAGTTTTTTCACTTCGTGTTTCCATCGTAAGCGACGTAGTTTTCCGCACGCCGTCGAAACTTCAGACGCTCCGAAACTTTATATTTGTGCGAGCGCACACTTAAGTTTTGCGAACGTCGATCCCTGCTCGAGGCGGAGCAAAACTCGAAAAAAGAAAGCTGCCTGATTTCTGGCGCATGCCCAATAACGCTGCGTTTCGCAGCGCTCAGTTGCCGGCGCGTTGCCGATGTCAATCACTTACTCCAGGAATCTAAGCGGGGGTCGTTCATTGAGTTGTTCTACCAAGGAGGAACAAAATGCGCATTCAACCCGCTTCCAATCAACAAGTCCAAGTCGAACGCAAACCCCCGACGGCAGCCAAAGCCGCCCCCGCCGCGCAGCAGCCTGCCGCTACGGTCAACATCTCCCAAGCCGCGCTTCATGCCGTCGCTGGTAAAGCTGACGCGGATGGCGACGGCGACGGCCGATAGCTCAACGGCCAACGTTGGCAGTGGCGACAGGTTCCGGATAGCGCATGCCGGAAACTGTCGCCACACGTGATCCAGCAGCAAGCGCCCTAGTCCGAGCGGCTCGAGTGGTGGGAAGCCGCGCAGTCGGTTCGTTAGGCCGTAGCGACACGAAAGCCTCACTTAGGCCGATGAGTACCTGTTTCGAAGTCGGGCACATCTATTGCGTTATGGCAGCCAATGAAGAAATGGCTGTATCGCTCTCTCGCTGGCGTAGTCGTGCTTGGTGCAGCAGCACAGGCAGTTCCCTATGGTCGAGACCATACGAATCCGGCCGTCGTGGCGGAACCGAGTTGGAGTGACCCCGGGGTGCGGGCTCTGGCTGTCCGAGCCTGCTACGACTGCCACAGCAACGAGTCGCGCTGGCCGTGGTATTCGAACGTGGCGCCGGTCTCGTGGCTCGTTCAATCGGACGTGGTCGAAGGTCGGCAGGCCTTGAACTTCTCTGAGTGGAACCGCCCCCAAGAGGAGGCTTCTGAGGCAGCAAAGGCCACTCTGAACCAGGAGATGCCGCCGGCCATGTACGTGCCGCTTCACGCCGAGAGTCGGCTGTCGGCAGTGGAGCGTGATCGACTCGTTCGCGGGTTGTCGGCAATCACGGGTAGTGCAGCCAGCGGCAAGGTCGACTGAGCGGAGTGGTTGAAAACGTCCGCTCGCAGAATCTGCGCGCACTCGCGCAGGGAGCGCGTGGGCGAAAGTCTCACTGCGCCAGGACTTCGGGGCTCGCTCCACTGGCGAGATGAGCCAGGGTTCGATAGATCCCGAAGAACAGGATGAGCAATGCCGGGACGATGCCTGCGACCATCACTGTGCGGTCGCTGCTCGCTCCCAATCCGTGGAGGAGCGCTAGGGCGAATACCGCAAAGCTTCCGAAGTGGATGAGCCGCCACGCTCGCCTCCCGATGTGCCTGCGCACGTAGAACGTGCCGGCTACGAGCGTCATCCCGTACACGGCAAGTTGACCCAGGCCAACCGCGAATGGCCGGTAAACCGCGCCAAATGGGAGCAAGATCTGTGCGATGGTGAACGGCGTATGCCGGTCCCCGAGCAGCACGAGCGGATGAAACAAGCCCAAGGCTAGCCCGAGCAAGCTTGTGTGTTCGTGTAGCGCGAACGCGCTCGCGTTCCCTGGCCATTCTTTCGCAAATCTCGTGGAAAGCAAGAGACCGAGAAGCATCGAAGCCGACAGCAAGGCGTACGCAACGAGACCACTGGCGCGCGCAAGGTACCGCCACGCCTTCGGCTGCGGACCCGACAACGAGAGAGACAGCGCGGGCATTGCATAGGGCAGAGCTGCGAGCGCCAGGCCTGCGCCCGCAGCGACGCCCGCGACTACCCAACGAGTCGTGCGCGGGCCGGTGAAGTCGCAAAGAACGTCGAGGCGGCTCGGACTTCTGGTCGGCGCGTGAGTCATGCGACCTCCTGCCATGCAAATTGTCGGAACCTAGAGCTGGCCAAGATGATCCCGGCCTCGGTTACAACGAGGGCTGCAAACTCCGGTTTGCTCTCGATCCACGCCAGACCCTGGCTGCTTCCCTCTAGAAGCAGCCGCTTAGCGGCAATCTCGGCGGCGAGTGCACTGGGCGCGATTGCGGTGGCCGTCCAAACGTCTGTTCGCGAGGGTGCGCCGGTGGCCGGGTCGATCACGTGGTGTTGATCACGGCCGGACCGACGCCAGCGGCGGAAGTCCCGACCGGAGGTCGCAATTCCGCCGTCGCAAAGCAATACTAGTTCGAGCACTCCCTGAGCGGCGCGTGAGTCCTCGACCGCGATGGGCCACGGTCCTCGCGATGAGCGGCTAAGCGCGATGTCGCCGCCGAGATCGACCAGAGCAGGGCCAAACGGCGCTAAGTGCAGCACTGCTGCGTCTGCACACCATCCTTTTGCGGTCCCCCCGAGGTCTAGCGCGAGGCCAGGCGGTAGCCGGATCGATCGTGTTCCCTCTTCGCGTTCCACAGCCTGCCAACTGGGGACGGCGCGCTCGGGAGGCAAGCTAGCCACGTGGTCACGGTCGAGAGCATCGAAGCTGCGATCATACCCCGCGGCCTCCAGTGCACGAAGGATCGTTGGCGTGACGACCCCATTCGTCGACGCGGCCGCGCTAAGCGCGACGTCGATTGCCTCCCAGAGAACGTCGTCCACGGAGTCGGCCATGCCACAAGCATTCAGTTTCGAGAGGGCGCTATCGGGATCGAAGCGCGATAGGATGCTCGCCCGCGCCGCGAACCAAGCCGGTAGTTCATCGAGCGCTGCCTGCGCTCGCGCGCCGGTTGCATCCAAGAATGCACGTGCCTGACAGCCCATGGTTCTGAACTCGATACTCAGCATGGTCGCTACCTCGAAGAGCGGGTTACGGCTATCGGGTTCGGCCGACGCGCGGGGACTTCAATAGGGTCCGGCTGCCCGGATATAGGCTCAAGCGTCGGCAAAGGCGCCAACAGAGGCGTGTCGACGCCGAGCGCCTCCGCGGGTTGTGGAGCGTACATGGCCAAGGCGAGCGAGCCGCCCAGCGTCGTCGCGAGCGCCGCCACGGACACCAGAAGGAGGGCTGACGATGCAGCGTTGCGCGGGTCAGCCATCGTCGTCCACCTGATGTGACCGTGCAGGTCGCCGGCGGCTGGTCTCCTCATGATCCTCTTCGCCTTCGAGATCGCCGACCGAAACCCGCGCTGGCTCGCGAGCCATCTCGTTGGCAACGGCCGCTGGCTGGGCCCGAAGGCGGGCATTTGCCGTATCGATGAGCCGGTGGTACTCCGCCTCTCGGGCGCGAACGACGTCGACGGGAATGGCGTCTGGCGCCTTCGCGCCCGGGGTTGGACCGGGCCGCAGGGCATAGCTTGCCGCCGCGCCGGCGAAGATCAGAACGAACGCGGTCAGCGCCGCAGATAGAGCGAGGATTGTGGGACGGGACATGGCAACCTCCGAATGACCAGAGATTGCGTCGGATGCTGCCGTCGGCCCATCCGGCAGATGACGGACGGCCACGAAATCCCGCGATAAGCTAGCGCTTCACGGCCGCATCCGTCGGATGTTCGAGCGGGCTCTCCGCTGCTAGCTCGACAGACGGCAGCAGATCCTCGAGAAAGAACGCTGACAGTTCCGCTCGACCTGACAGCCCTGCCTTCTTGTAGACCGATAGTGACTGTTGCCTGACGGTCCGTTCGGTCGTGCCGCGGATGTCGGCCGCTTCCTTCATACTGAGCCCTTTCAGGAGCAGCACCGCCACCACACGTTCGGCCTCGGTCAGCTGCCAACGGTCGCACTGGCGCTCGATGGCTGCGCCAAGTCCCTGCAGCGCTTCTCGGGCCTCAGCCCGCCAACGCGAGGCGTCCGCGGTCGCCATCCGCAGGCGACCGGAGAGATCGTCGACGGACCCCTCCAGCGCGCGGCGCGTCAAGAGCCACCGGCGCCACAATCGAACTGCTGTTACAACTGCGAGGGCCGTCGCCGCGAGCTCGACAGCGACGTGGAGCGCCGACGTGCCGGCGGCATCCGCAAATAGGTCGACAACCAAGAGTACGGCAATCGCAGCCAGCGAACCGATTTCGAGCCGGGGAGTCGGTCGCGGTTGCTCATCGGGCGTCGAGCCCGGCAGGGTCGGAATGCTTTCATTCGACACGCGGGCGCTCCTCAATTCGTCACCGCGGCTGCTGGCTTGCCCGCAGGTGGAACCACCAGGCGAGCACGTCCACTCCGCTTGACGATCTCGAACCACGCCACGCTGAGACCACCCGCACCGAAGCACAGGGCGACGTCGAGCGGCCCCAGTGGCGCGAAGCGAAACAGGTGAGCAAGCGGCGGCACGTACACGACGAGGGCCAAGAACAGCAATGCACCCACGGTGACGCCCCACAGCGTCATGTCTTTGAGTGAAGCAGCGGTGATCCCCTGCGACCACGAGCGATTGGTAAAGATCAACCCCAAATTGGCAACCAGGAAGGTCGCGAACGTAAGGGCGCGTGCTTCGTCCTCGACCTGGCCGAGGTGCAGGGCAACGGCGTACACCGCGAGTACGACGACGAGCACGGCCGCCCCCTGAGCGATGCTGATCCCGATCACGCGCTTGCCGAACAGGGGAGCCTTGGGGGCACGCGGGGGACGCTGCATCACGTCAGCCTCCTCGGGCTGCGCCTCGAAGACCACCGAGCAGGCGGGATCGATCACGAGCTGCAAGAACGCGATGTGGATGGGCATCAGCACGAGCGGCCAGCCCATGGCAATCGGCACGAGTGTCAGGCCGACGATCGGTAGATGCACGGCCAAAATGTATGCGAGGGCCTTCTTCAGGTTGTCGACGATGCGTCGCCCGATGCGGATGCCGTGAACGAGCGAAGCAAAGTCGTCTTCCAAGAGCACGACTGCAGCGGCTTCTCGCGCAACGTCCGAGCCGCGAGCACCCATGGCGATGCCCACATGCGCGGCCTTCAGCGCTGGCGCGTCGTTCACGCCATCGCCCGTCATGCCCACGATCTCACCGTTAGCGGCGAGCGATTGAACCAACTTGAGCTTCTGCTCGGGCAGCATGCGCGCGAAAACGCTGGTGTCCGCCACGCGCTTTCGCAGCTCGCCCTCGTCCATCCCGGCAAGCTCGGGCCCCGTGACGATGAGTTTCGCATCCAGCCCCGCTTGGCGCGCGATGGCCTGGGCGGTGGACGGATAGTCGCCGGTAATCATCACGACGCGAATGCCCGCGCTGCGACACTCTGCGACCGCTGCAGGCACACTTGCCCGCACTGGATCCTCGAGCCCCACAAGTCCGACGAAGCCAAAATGGAATGCTGAAGGGTCCTCCAGGATCGCTGTCTCCTCCACCTGCGCGCGCGCGACCGCGAGGACGCGTAGGCCGCCTTCGGCGAGGGCACGGACGCCTTTGTCCAACTGGGCGTGCGCCGGTTGCTCCATTCCGCAGAGTTTCGCGACTGCTTCTGGGGCCCCCTTGGCGGCCACGACGAGCTCGCTCCGACTCGGGTCGCGCCAGACCTGGATGACGGCGAGTCGCTCTCGGGTCAACGGGTATTCCCGCTCCAGCGACCAGCCCTCGTGCAGATGTTCGGTTCCGGCGAGCTGACCTTCGCCGAGCGCCTTGAACGCAAGCTCCATCGGGTCGAATGGATCACGGCGACTAGCGAGGATACTGTACTCGACCGTCTCATGCATCGACTCGGGCAGCGGTGCCGAGTGCAGCGTTTTGAGATCGAAGGTCTCATCGTTCGCCGTCATGCGGCTCACTGTCATGCGGTTTGCCGTGAGCGTCCCGGTCTTGTCCACACACAGCACGGTGATTGCGCCCAGCGATTCCACGGCTGGGATGCGGCGCGCGAGCACTTTGCGGCGCGCCAAGCGCCAGGCACCGAGCGCCAAGAACATCGCGACGACGACTGGGAACTCATTCGGTAGGATTGCCATGGCTAAGGTCAACCCAGCCAGCAGTCCACCGAGCGCGTCATGTTTGGCGAAGCCGTAGCCCAATGCTGCGAGCAACGAGAGCGCTCCGCCGAC
>DATCFJ010000883.1:0-2155 GCA_036509605.1 Polyangiaceae bacterium
GCGGCGCTTCGCGCGCACCGGACAGGGCTGCGCGCGGCGTCCTTGGAGAGCGCGGCGCACGGCGTCCTCAAAAGGAGCCGCGAGCGGAACGAGCGGAAGACCTAAGACCTAATCAGCGCATTCACCCTGGCGGCGCAGATGAAGTCATTTTCCGTTAGGCCACCGGCGTCGTGGGTCGAGAAGCTCACTTCGCACTTGTTGAAGCTGACCGCGAGATCCGGGTGATGGTCTTCTTGGTTTGCGATGTACGCGAGCGCGTTGACGAAGGCGATCGTCTCGTAGAAGTTCTTGAACGAGTACTCTTTGCGAATCAGCGCCCGCTTATCGTCGGCTTTATAGCCAGGCACTTCTAGAAGCAACGCTTCGATTTGCCCGGGGTCGAGCTTCGTCGCTTTGTGCACGCTGCGTTTGTTGGCGAGTGACATGAGTCCTCCTCAGCTGGGTTCCACGCTCGGGATGGAGACGGTCGGAACAGCTTCAGTTTCCAGCAACAAACGCCGTTCGTCGAGCGCTTCCGCGACCGGTTGCAGCCGTGGGTCAGATTTGATCAGCGAGATCAGTCCGCGCATCGCGCTTTGGTACTGATCGCGGTCAATTTCGCCACGCACGAGCTGCACGCGAAGGAACACGCCGGCCGTTTGCGCCACATCGCACAGGCAGTAGTTGCGCACCTCTTGGATACGCCCCGCGTGCACCATCGGGCCCACGTCTTTGCCGTCGATGCCGACTTTGCCCGGCATGCCGCAGAGCTTGGCGATGATGTCGAGCTTCGACGGCTTCGCCGCACCGAAGTCGGAAACGTAATCCATCAAATCCAAATGCCCCTCCGGCGAGAAGCGATAGCGCACGTCTCGCGAGCGGTAGTAGTGGCGAAATGGAATGCCGTAGCGCAAGCAGCGTGTCGCGATCACCGGCATGTCGAAGCCGCGGCCGTTGAAAGTCACCAGACACGGGCGGCGCTCCTCGAGCATGCGCGCGAAGTCCTCCAAGATGCCCGCCTCGTCCTTCATCTCGCTGATCACGTTGATCCGCTTGGCCTCGTAGGCCGCGTCGAACAGCAACGCACCGAGCACGACGACCTTGTGATGCGGAGGCGACGGAAGGCGCTCCGCCTCGGTCGCCACAATTGGCAATTCCGGGTCGAGGACGGTCTCGATATCGAGAACCAAGAACGAGGTGCTCACAGCCAGGAGTATCGGCCAGGCCCGACCTCCGGTGCCACGGATCGCGCCCGAGACCGCCTTTCGGCCGGAGAGCCAAGCAATTTTTTGGGGGTTTTAAATGCTTCTGCGCCCTTCCCCAGCCCTTGACGGAGCGGCCAGCTCATGGTGACCTGACTACGTCGCGTAGCGACTCTGCCCCCGTCGGTTCTGGATGTCCGAGACCGGCCCGGGGGAGGTTGGCCCGTGTGGGCCGCTCGAGGTGGAGACGCTCCACCCCCAAACAAACTTTTTCCCTTTTTTCGCCCCTCACAGAAATCCCCGTGTCTTGCCCCCGCACGCAAGCTCGACTGTCGCACCGCCCAGGGTCCCTACCGGTTTCACCGGTTCGAGGAGACGCTCGGGTGCGATTCGCTTCGCGGTCCGGTACGACTCCGCTCTTCGAGCCGAGTCGTTTCCCGCATCCGCGCTGATCTTGTCTACCTAGCGTTCGCGCTCAAAATTTGGGGTTTTTGCGACGTGGCACCCGGAAGCCATGCCTCGAAATACTCTCGTCATCAATTGTGACATTCGTGAAACCCGCGTCGCTCTAATCGAAGAAGGCATCATTGCCGAGCTTCAGATTGAGCGCGCCGCAGCCCGGGGGACAGTCGGCAATATCGTCCTGGGCCGCGTCACCCGCGTGTTGCCCGGCATGCAAGCCGCGTTCATCGACGTCGGCATGGAGCGCGCCGCGTTCCTACACGTCGAGGACCTGATCCGCCCCGACGACTTCGAGGCCTATTTATCTGGCTCTCGGCGTCACGAGGACGCCGAACGCTTCTCCAAGGGCGACGGCGGCAAGCGCCACGGCCAAGCCGGCGCGGCCGCTGGCGACGCGCACGATCACAGCCACGACGACGACGACGACGACGACGACGACGACGACGCGAGCGAGGCTGAAGACAGCGCCGTGAGCACCGACGCCGCGGCCTCCGAGGAAGAAGAAGAGGTAG
>DATCFJ010000884.1:0-4877 GCA_036509605.1 Polyangiaceae bacterium
GACGGCTTCTTTGCGGGCGGAGGTGCTTACCTGCCGCTGGAGCTCAAGGACGGCCGCGTCACGAAGAGCCTCACCGTCGGCGCAGGTGCGTACCTGCTGCGCGGCGCTCGCTTGGACGCAGAGCTCGACACGGAAGCCAGCTCGTCACGCGTGGCGTGGGATCACGTCACCCGCAGCGCGCTGGAGATCGACGCTCACGGCAGTGCTGCGTTGTCCGAGGCGACGTTTGCGTATCGCGTGGACGCCCTGCGCGGCGCCCGAGCGCCCGTCGAATCGTCCGTGCTCGAGGTAGCTGCGCGACGCACCGATCGCGCGCGTGTCAGCATCTCGCATGTCGACGAGCTCGCGCTCGGTTTCGGCGTCCGGGCAGATGCACCGCGCGCGGGCGCGCTGCGCGACTTTGGCGCGGCGGGTCCAGAGTTGTATCTCGGCGCTTCGCGCAGCCTCGGGCCGAACGCTGCTTACGACACGTTCGCGGTGGCTCGGACCACCATGACCGAGGGGAATCACGGACAATCGGCGCTCTTCGAGCGCGCCACGCTGAGCGCCAATGCCCGCCCGGGGCCACTGGGCCTCGATTTGACCGCCGCGCAATCCGGCTCGCTACAGGTGGGCGAATTTCGCAGCGACGGGCTGCTTCGTGGCGGCGCGCAGGCGCGCCTGGGCTTGCCGCTCCTTAGAAATTTTTCCGCGGTTTCGCATTTCGTCGAGCCCGTACTGGTGGCCCGTGGGCTGCTCGATGCCGCGCCCCGTGGATCGCGGCTGAACGGAACGCGCACGCTAGTGGCCGCGGGCGGCATTGACACGTCGCTTGGCCAGCGCAGCACTCGACAAGCGTTGGCGCTCACGCTGCGCGGCGGGGCGATCGAACGCTCCGGCGCCGCGGATTTCGTGGCTATCAGCCGGGCCAGTGCGGACGCGCACATCGTTGGGGTCGCGCAATCGTTTGCGTCACTCGGTCGTGTCCCGTCGATCGTGTCGCTCACGCGGCTGCGTCTCGGTGCAACTGATAGCCTGCATCTGCTGCTGCACGCGGACGGCGCCAGCCACGGCTCGCCGGGCCAGGCCCGGGCTCTGTTCGACGACAGCTGGTTCGATCCCGCGCGTCCGTTCCTCGACCGCGATGGTTGGAGCGGGGGCTCCGAGCTTTCTGTACCGTGGACCCGAGCCCTATCGACCTCAGGCGCGGTCGATTACGACCTCACGAGTCGGGCCCTGCTGGCGGCGTGGGGCGGCCTCGGCTACCGGCATCCATGCGGCTGTTTGGCGGTTTCGAGTTTCGTGGGCCACCGGGTCGGGCGCGGCGGTTTCGACGCCTGGGTTGGCTTTGATCTCGCGCCTTGAGTCAGAAGAAATCCAATCAGGCAACGAATACCAGGCCAAACGCCGCTTTTCTGCCGGCGAGTCGCCGCCTCCAAGCGATTCTAGTAACCTCTTTAGCATCGTGTCCGAGAGCGAAAAGCCGTCCTCGTCCGGGTCCGTGCCTGCTTCCGTGCACGGCTCGACGATCGTCGTCGCTGACGACGATCGCATTACGCGCGAGCTGCTCGCCGGCATGCTGCGCAAGCACGGCTTCATCGTCGAGACCGTGCCTGACGGTCAGGTCGCCGTCGAGCGCGTGGCCAAGGGCGGCGTCGATCTGGTCCTGCTCGATATCTTGATGCCGCGACTGTCGGGGCTCGAAGCTTGTCGCCTGCTGAAGGGCATGACGAGTGACAATTTCTTGCCCGTCGTGCTCGTCACCGTCAAGACCGACAGCGCTAGCCGAGTCGAAGGCTTGAAGATTGGTGCGGACGACTACGTGTGCAAACCGTTCGACGAAGATGAGCTGCTCGCTCGCGTCGAAGCAATGCTGCGCATCAAGCGGCTCCACGATCACGTGGTCGAGGCGCGCGCCCGCCTCGAGCAACTGAGCCTGCACGACGACCTGACCGGTCTGTACAACTATCGCTACTTGCACTCGCGCTTGAGCGAGGAGTTCAAGCGAGCCGAGCGCTATCACGATCCGCTCGCTTGTCTGGTGATCGACATCGATCGCCTCCAGGCGCACAACGACGCGGGTGGCCGTGAGGCAGGGGACCGCGTCGTGCGCTTCGTGGCCGACACAATCCGCCGCTCGGTGCGCGAGGTCGACGTCGTGGCCCGCTTCGGCGGGGATGAATTTTTGGTCGTCTTGCCCAGCACGCATTTCGCCGGTTCGGTCACGGTCGCGGAGCGCATTTTTCAGGACGCGAATCAGCGGATCGCAGGTCCCGATCGGCGCTCGCCGCTGCCTGTTGCGCTGTCGCTCGGTGTGGCCCTCTTCCCATCCCGTGACGTGCGCACCAAGGACGCCCTGCTGCGCGGTGCGGACTCCGCACTGCATGCCGCCAAGCGCGACGGCGGGAACAGAATTTGCGTGTACCAACAGCAGGGTCACATGTACACGCCAGTTAGCGGTGTCAGTGCCGAGGTCGAGGCCAAAGGCGGCCGCCCGCGTCCCGATCGCCCGTACCGGCACTCAGACCGCCCCACGAGCGCTCCGCCCGGCCCGACTCGCACGCCCGGCACGCCAGAGAGGAAGCCCGAGTGACGCTCTCGGCGCGACCTCGGTCGGGCGAGATCGGCTCGGTTAGGCTGGAGGAAGCCCCGCCACGAGTGCTGGTCGTGGACGACGAACCGACCCTACGTCGCACGCTCGCTCGTTTGCTCAACAGCCGCAATATGACGGTGCTTACGGCCGACGACGGCGCCCAAGCGATCGACCTTCTTGGGCGCGAACAGGTAGACGTCGTGTTGGTCGATCTGATGATGCCCAACGTAGGTGGGCTCGAGCTGCTCGATCACGTCCGCTCCTCGCACGCGGGGGTCGAGGTCATCATGATGACCGCATTCGGTGACGTCGAGACCGCGGTAAAAGCCGTGCGCGCGGGCGCCTACCATTTTCTCACCAAGCCGTTTCGATCCAACGACGAAGTGGTGCTCACGGTCACCAAGGCTGCCGAGCGCCGCCGCCTCGTCGATCGCGCGCTCTTGCTCGAGCGTCGGCTCGAGCAGATGGAGAAGTTCGGCGAGCTGATCGGAAATTCAACCGCGATGCAGGAGGTGTATCGGCTCGCGATTGGCGTCGCTCCAACCTCGTCTACGGTGCTGATCTTGGGCGAGAGCGGGACAGGGAAGGAGCTCACCGCGCGCGCCATTCACGGGCATTCGCCGCGTGTGAATAACCCATTCGTCGCGGTCAATTGCTCGGCAATCCCGGTCGACTTGGTGGAAAGCGAGTTGTTCGGCCACGTGCGCGGGGCATTCACCGGAGCGACCGCCACTCGTGCGGGGTTGTTCGAGTCCGCGGATCGCGGGACGCTATTTCTAGACGAGGTCGGCGATCTGCCGCCGTTGGCGCAGGTCAAGCTGCTGCGCGCGCTGCAGGAGGGTGAGGTCAAGCGCGTCGGCTCCAACGAGACGCGCATCGTCGACGTGCGTGTCGTGGCGGCGACCAACGTCGACTTGCGAAGCCGCATCGCCGCAGGCCGTTTCCGCGAGGATCTCTTCTATCGCCTGAACGTCGTACCGATCTCGCTGCCCGCGCTACGCGAACGCCGCGAGGACATTCCGTTGCTCGCGTATCATTTCTTGCAGAAGTACGCGTCACGCTCCGGCAGCCAGGTGAAGAGGATCTCGACCGACGCGATGCGCCTTTTGGCCGGACACCACTGGCAGGGCAACGTGCGCGAGCTCGAGAACGCCATCGAGCATGCCGTGGTGTTCTGTCGAGACGACACCATGACTCCCGCCGAGTTACCCTTCGGCCGGCCCAGCAACGGCGCCCCTCCGGAGACCAACGGCAGCGCTGGCGCCGATCCGGCGATCGAGGCGTTGTTTGAGCTGCCTTATCGCGAGGCCAAGGAAAAATCGTTGGAAGCCTTCGAAACGGCCTATTTCGAGGGGCTATTGGCGCGAACGCAGGGCAACGTGTCAGAGGCCGCGCGGCAGGCCGGTCTCGATCGTTCGAATTTTCGACGCGCGGTCAAGCGAGCTGGCGTAAGAGTTCGCGACGACGAATGACGCGCTTCTGGATACCTGACCGAGCCGCCCGGCGCAGCGCCTGGGTTTTCGGGGCTTGTCTCGTTGGCTGGTGCTCTGTCACGCGCGGCGCTCTGGCGCAGGACTCCACGGAGGCGTTGAACGCGGCAGCCAATTCGTTGCCGAAGACGCCCGCGCCCGAGCCGCATGTGTTGTCGCTGAAGCGTTGCCTCGAGCTCGCCGCGTTGAACTACCCGAAGGTCGCCGAGGCCCGCGCGCGCTTGGCTCAAAAGCGCGCTCAGCTCGACCAGGCATTCAGCGCGCCGTACAGCGATTTCACGATGACCGGTGGTATCGGCCCAGCGCCTACGGTGCGCGGCACCTCGGTATACAGCCCAGACACGGACAAGGCGCTGACCAGTCACATGGGCATCGCCTGGCAGCTCGGGGTCAGCGGTGCCATTCCGCTCTGGACCTTTGGAAAGATCACGAATCTGTGGGACGCGGCCGATGCCCAGGTGCACGTCGGCGAGCACGAAGTCCGGAAAGAGCAGAACGACGTCAAGCTGACCGTGCGCCGCGCATACTACGGCGTACAACTCGCGCGCGACGCTCTGGCCCTCTTGAACGAAGCCGCCGCCCGCATCGATAAGTATCTCGGGCGGCTCGAGAAGAAGGTGGGCGACGGCGACGGCGACGACGTCGAGCTACTCAAGCTCAAGATGTATCGAGCCGAGCTCGACGCCCGCCAAAGCGAAGCGACGCGCCAGCAAGCGATAGCGCTGTCCGGTCTGCGCTACCTTACCGGTGGCCCAGACGTGAACGTCAGCGACACGCCGCTCCAACAAAGCAGCCACCGCCTGGCGCCGCTCGCA
>DATCFJ010000885.1:0-3344 GCA_036509605.1 Polyangiaceae bacterium
AACGTTATGGATGCTCGTAAGCGCCTAGGTCTGGCGCACCGACGTACAGCTGAGTCCCTGCGAAATCCTGACCACCGTTGTCGTCGATCGTGAGTCCGCTGTCGATAGCCGGTGAACCCGAGGCCAACGCGTACCCCGCGAGCGACGCGAAAGCGGGTCCGGACGCATCGCCATTTACCCCCTGCCCGGGGTTCAGAAAACGCGGATCCGAGTGCAGCGCGCTCGTATCGCCGGCTGGGACGGCGACGTGTGCGCCAAAGTACACATTCCGTGTGTAGCTGATCCCGCCGCCACTCGTGAGCCCCGGGTTCAATCCGGTGGCAACGAAGATATTGTTCGTGAAGCGATACTGGGCGGCGAGGGACTGCCCGACCCCGGACACGAGGGCCGCACTGCTCGGCTGCGCGTAGAAAGTGTTGTTGTAGATCGCCGCCGTCGCCGACGGATCGGAGACCAAAAGCATTTGAAAGCGAGTGTTGTTCTGGAACACGTTGTAGCGCACGACAGCGTCCCCGAAATCAAGTTGGGACAACTGCACGCCGCCGCCGTTTTCGTGGACGTAGTTATACTGAATCAACGCTTTCGTGCTGGCTCGTCCGGGGTTGATTGCGTTGTCTTGATCGCCGCCCGCTTTCAGCGTCGTTCCATAAACCTCGTTGTGCTCCACCGTCACGAGATCCGTGTAATAGAGCTCGATTGCGCTCGTGCCTGCTCCGGCGATCACATTGCGCTGGATCGACGCATCTCTGACCGAGCTCAGGTAGATCGCATTGCAGCCGAGGCTTGCGTTCTGCTGGTTCACATAGTTGTCGCGGATAACGACGTGGGTGTGCGGCGTGAACGCAACATCCGTCGGTGTGTTGCGAATGGCCCAGTGAACCGAGCCGTCGAGCTGTTTGAAGACGATGCCCGCGAAGGAACAATTTTGGATCGAGTTGTTCTCGATCACCACATCGTCGAAGTTGGTCGGAATACTCGCGGTAGCGCTCGCCTGTACCTCGAAAACGATCCCGCCCGTGCGCTTCGAGGCATCCCATCCCGCTTGAAAGGTGACACCCGGCGCGTTGTCTGCGACGTCACCAGCAATCCATTTCACCTCGCCGCTCACGTCGTGCACGAAGCAGTCGTGCACGACGATGTGGTGGAGCGTCCCTGCATCACTGCCAACCACGGAAATACCGCGATAATCGCCGACGGAATCGTGTTGGTTCGTGAGCTCGAGCGAGCTTATCTCCCAATAGGATTGGTTCAGGAGCTGCAGAGCACTCGAATCGTTCGCGCCTGCCGCGATTCGCGGTCGCGACCCTGTGCCGAAGCGATCGATGACGATCGGATCGGCACTACTTCCCGAGCCCCGCGGAGCAAGCTGCCCATTCCAGCTGCCGCCCGCGCGAAAGCAGAGCCGAGCTCCCGGTTGAAACACGGTGGCGTTCACGCGTACGAGCGACTTCCAGGCGTGCTCGGGGCTGTGGCCGTCGCCGCTGTCGTCGCCAAGTTGATCATCGACGTAGTACGCACTGGCACCTGGCGTACAGCCCGTGCCTCCATCAGGCCCGTTCACGGCGGCGCGGTCTCCTCCCGCGTCAAGGCGCTGCCGCGCGCAAGCTGCGGCGCATAGCGCTGCGCTGAGTGTGACACGACGCTTCCACCCTGGCGTCGTTCGTGCGCCTCCCATCAGGGGCTGACTTTCACCTGCGGATCGATGGATTTCAGAAACACACTGCGCGGGTAGCGGCGGCGAAATGCTGCGACGGCACGGTTTGCTTCTTCGCTTCGGTGCAAGCCCGAGAGCGCACGCACTCGCAATGCATCGCGCTCTTCGCCGAGCAGGCCGGAGGGGAACAAGCGGCTGTGCTCGGAAACCGCTTGCAGCGCTGCCGCGAAATCACCTCGCGCGATCGCCGAACGCGCCGGCTGCAGCACAGCAAGTTCCTGCGCGTACCCTTCCGAACTGAACACGGAGCTCGTTAGAGCCGTTGACGGCGCCGTCGCATCGCTCGCTTTTGCGAGCACGCGCGGAGATTTCGCTCCGTCGCTCGAGACCGGCGCTGGAGTGGCAACCGCAGTCGTGGTGGCAGCGCTCACACTGATCGGTAGCCGGATCGGGCTCGCACCGCCGCTCGCCGGAACCACCGCCGCCGGCACCGGTCGGGGCGCGGAGACAGCCGCTGGTACGGACGCATGATACTGCATGCGAACGGCAGCTGCGGCTACGGCTCCGAACACCACGATGGCGGTGCTCGGCCAAACGAAGCGAGGGAATGCAAATCCGAAACCGGTACTAACCGCGAGCGACGGATCGACCATCGCTTTGCGCACGCGCGCGAACGCCCGTGCTCGCAGCAGCTCACTTTGCGCGATGGGGCGCCGTTCGACTCTTAGCAGAGCCTCGATGTCGGGGCTCAGCGGCTCATTTTTTCCGAGTATCATCGGGCCCTCGTTCGTTGCTGAAGCATCCGCACTGCGGCTTCGAATTCTTTGCGTGCTTTGCGCAGTCGCGAGTACGCCGTAAATAGCGGAATCGAAAGCGTGCTCGCGATCGTTCGCATGTCGACCTCATCGAGATCGTGCATGACGAACACCGCTCGGCGCGGAAGCGGCAAGCGTTCCAGAGCGGTGAGCACGAGCGCTCGCGCTTGGTGCTCGGCCAGCGCTTCGTCGGGCGAGGAAGCCAAGTCTTCGATCTCCAGCACCGCGTGCGGGATCTCGCGTTGCGCGGTTTTGCGACGACTCGATACGACGCGCACCGCGATCCCGAATAGCCAGGGTTTGAGTGGCCGCTCTTGGTCGTAGTGTTCCCAGCGTCGATGCAAAACGAGAAATACCTCGTGCGCCAAGTCTTCGATATCAGAATTGTTTGCACCGAGGCGCCGCAAAGTCTGACACACGTAGTCAAACTCCCGACGGAACGCAGCCGAGCAGTCACCGGTCGATGCTTCATCGGCGGCCGTCATGCAACGCCGCAGTGCTCGTTCGCTGGCCACAACCAGGTATTGTGACGAGCACGGCTAAATTGTCACTGAAAAACTAGGGCGAGGTCCAGCCCGACTTTTAAGGCAACCGTAGGCATCGCCCATACTGGTGCGGTCCTCAAGTACACCGTAACCGGGGAGAGCAGAAGCAGGCCGTCCGCATGCGCTCCGAAACTCAACACCGAGGTAAGACGGTGGTCGAAACCGAGACGGGCTCCGGCTCTGACCACCGTCGAAGTGTCACGGCGCACGGTCTCCACACCAAAGCCGGCGACCGCGCTGCGGCCCACCGCCACAACGCCGCACGCCCGCATTCTGCCCGCCAATAGACATGGAGCAAGCGTTGCATCGAAGCTCTTCAGCGAAAAACCG
>DATCFJ010000886.1:0-2804 GCA_036509605.1 Polyangiaceae bacterium
CCCCCGCACAAGAACCATTTCCACCTGGAGGTCACCCCGGATGTGGATTGGTTCATGCTGCGCTGAACCGCGCGAATGTCGGGCCCCGGCGACCGGCCCCACGCCTGACGGAGACCGACCGAGACCGAGCGCCCCGCACAGACCAGGAGCCAACCCACAAAGGCGCGCAAATCCCACTTATATACGTGCCGAATAGACGCCGAATCGAAGCTTGGCGAAATCCTTGACAGTTTTTGGGTGGCCCCCGATGATCAGACTTCGTCCATACGTCACACCGGAGGACTCGTGACCACCACGTTGTTGGCTGTCGATGACAGCAAGACCATGCGCAGGGTGCTTGAAATCACCTTCGCAGGCGAAGATTTTCGGACCGTCCTCTGCGAAAGCGCTGACGAGGCATTGAGCAAGCTCGGGGAAAACCCGCAGGTTGCGCTCGTCGACGCCGGCCTGGACAACCTAGCCGGCTATGAGCTGTGCCAAAAGATCAAGGCGGCCGCGCCGAACATCGCGGTCGTCATGCTCTCGAGCAAGCAGCAGCCGTACGACCGCGCTCGCGGTTCCGCGGCCGGCGCTGACGACTTCGTCGACAAGCCGTTCGACACCCAGCAGCTGCTGGAGAAAGTGACGACCATCGCGCGTCGCGCGGCCAGCGCGCCCGTAATGGCGGTTGCTCCCGCGCCGGTGGTGATGCCGTCGGCGGCCAAGCCGTCGTCCCCCGAGGTCGGTCGGCCGCGCGTCCAAACGCTAGCCTACGGCTCGACGCCCACACCGAACATTCCTGCTTCTCCCGCGCCGCCGCCCGCGGCTCGTCCAGTCATGGCAAGCGCTCCGATGGTCGAGTTAGCGCCGCTGCCGGTTCCGGTGATTCCGAAGCCTGTGGCAACGGATACCGCGGCAGCTTTACCGGCTGATTTTGCGGGCAAGCTGGGAGGCCTCGGTCTTAGCAGTGCGCAGGTCGAAGCAGTGCTCTCGCTATCGCGCGAAGTCGTCGAGCAGGTCGTTTGGGAGGTCGTACCCACGCTGGCCGAGACGATCATCAAGGAAGAGCTCAGGCGCCTGATGCAGGCCTGAGCGGCCTCACGCTGGCGCGACGGAGTCGTGGTGTCTGACTCAGACAGCGACCACTCGGGCGAGGACGTACTTTTCGAGGGACGTCCTGCGCTCGTACCCAGCATTCAGATCCTAGTGCTGGCGATCCTGACCCTTGGGATTTGGCTTTTGCCGCGCTGGTGGCATCGCGGCTCGAAGCTGTATCGCGTGACGACCCGCCGTATCGTGGTGGAGACCGGCGTGCTCTCTAAGCGCCTGGAGCAGATCGATCTGTATCGCATTGCGGACTACACGGTGGATCGTCCCTTCGGGCAGCGCATTCTCGGCACCGGCAATCTGCTGCTCAAGACGTTCGACAAGAGCACCCCCGAGCTGCACGTGCGTGAGATCAAAACGGACGTGGTGGCGCTGTACGAGAAGCTGCGCGAGGCCACGGAGGCCGAGAAAACGCGGCGCGGCGTGCGTATGGTCGACTACGAGACGCGCGCTTAGCAGAACTTCAAAGCTCGACTCGCGCGAGCGTGAACTTGTTGTTCAGCTCGCGACCGGTGAGGAGCTTGAAGTCCTTGACCGAGCCAAGCTCGCTCTTGAGCGCGCTGATGCGGCTGTGCTCAGTGGTGAAGAACATGACGCTGACGCCCTTCTTCTTTTGATCGCTGACCCAAGTCTTGAATTTGGCGCCTGTGGACACGAACGCGGGGACGCGGTTGCCAGTGTAGAAGTTCTCCCCCTTCCAGTTCATCTGGTAAGCGACGAACGGTTCCTGCGGACCTTTGCGCGCCGCGTAGTAGGCGAGGATCGTCTCGCGCTGTCCCCAGTGCGGCGCGACGGCAACCAGGTACACGTCAATGCCCCAGGCTGTCCAGGTCACGGCGGTCACGGTGAACAACGCCAGCGCGTGCCGGCGAACGCGCGGCCAAGCCAGAGCGAGCGAGAGCAGCGCGCACACCACGGTAAATGCTGCTAGAATGCCGACGAAGCGCAGTGAATCTGCGGGCCACGTTCGCCGATAGTTGTAGCTAAACAGGTGAATCAAGCGCGCCGGGCCGTCGATGTCGCCCGGCACCGTGGTGACCAAATCGCGGCCGACGAGCGCGATTGAGACAGCCGAGGCCACGCCTAGAAAGCCGAGCAGAGCGCTGTCGTAGGCAGAGTCGAACGAGGTATCGGTGACGCTCCCCGCCGCGCCGAATTTTCGAACCGTGAACAGCGCCAGGGCGATGCCAGCGGCGAGGCATACGCCGGCCAGGACCGGCGCCGCAGCTTGCAGCTGTCCGCTGCTCGACCGGCCATTGACGCTGCCGGGGAACAACCGCAGCGCGCCATACACGAGCAAGAGCGCGCTGCCCGACAGCCCCAGCAAGTAGCCGGGTAGGTCGCGGCGTTCGCGAGTCAGCGGTGCAGCGCCGAAGATGCGGTCGAGCATCACGCCGGTCACGGCGGCGATCGGCGGCACCGTGGGCAGGGCGTAGTGGTGGAACTTGGTCAGCGTGATCGTGAACATGGCGAACGCGACCGTGAACCACAGCGCCATGAACGACATGAATTCGGACTGCGCGTCGGCTTCGCCTCTAGGGAGCTCAGAAATCGCCGAAGGCGCGTAGCGCAGCCACCACAGAAGACCAGCCGCGCCAAAGCCCACCCAGGGGAACAGCCCATAGCCGAGCTGCCAGACGTAATAGCGGAAGGTTACGTCGTCGCCGGTGTTGGTGTCGTGCACGTGCACGAAGGCTCGCTTGTACATGTCGTGGGTG
>DATCFJ010000887.1:0-2158 GCA_036509605.1 Polyangiaceae bacterium
CCAAGACCCCCTAGTCTAAACGAGTCAGTTCGGCCGCGCGCTGTTGATTCGCGCTGATTACGCGAGAATTTGCCGTCTCGGACGTCTCGCGCCCCGCCCGGCCGGGGCCTTCCTTCGGCGTACCCAGCCCGCGTTCGAAGCGCTAGCATGGGGCTCGTTCATGACTGACTCGAGGCCTATTTCGCTGCCAAATGCCGCATCTGCGGACTCTGGGCGGGTCGCCAGCGAGCCCGGCCGCCCGCGCGCGTCGCAAAATAGCCTGGCTGCAGTCAATCCGCGGGTGTGTCCGGTGTGCGGCGCGCGCTATCCCGCGGACTTCCGAGTCTGCCCGCGCGACGCCACGCCGCTGGAAGACGCGCCGAGCGACGAAGATCCGCTCGTCGGCCAACTCTTGGACGGTAACTACGAGATCGTACGTGTGATCGGCGAAGGCGGCATGGGCCGCGTGTACGAGGCGCGCCACACGCGCCTGCACACCAAGCGCTTCGCAGTGAAGCTCTTGCATCACGAGCTGGCGCGCGAGCCTGAGGTGGTGACGCGCTTCCAGCGAGAGGCCGAAGCCGCGAGCGTGCTCACGCATCCGAACGTGGTCGGCGTGTTCGACGTGAACACTAGCGCCGACGGCCGCCCGTATATCGTGGCCGAGTTATTGCAGGGTGAGGAGCTTGGGAAATACTTGGAGCGCCTCGGCAAGCTGCCCGTGGCTGAAGCCGTTCACATCGTGCGGCAGGTGTGTCACGCGCTCGGCGCCGCGCACACTGCGGGCATCGTGCACCGCGACGTGAAGCCGGAAAACGTGTTTCTGGCGGGTCCCGCGGCGACCGTCAAAGTGCTCGACTTCGGCATTTCCAAAGTCGCCGAGTTCAGTGACGGACTGACCAAGACTGGCACGGTGATGGGCACGCCGGATTACATGGCGCCCGAACAAGCGCGCGGCGATCGCGTCGACGCGCGCGCGGACATCTATGCCGTCGGAGCGATCTTGTATCGCGCGCTCACGGGACGAAAGCCGTTCGACGGCCAAGATCCGATGGCGATCCTGACCGCCGTCTTGACGCAAGAACCCGAGCGCCCGTCCACGCTGGAGCCGTCCATCCCGCTTTCGCTCGAGCTGATCGTGCAGCGCACGATGGCCAAATCGCCAAACGAGCGTTTCTCGAGCATGGAGGCGCTCGAACAGGCGCTGGCGCCCTTCGACACGACGGCTCCTCTGCCAGCGCCTACGACGTCGACGCTGATCAGCGCGCCGGCCTCGAATGCCGCGCCGTCGTCGCTGTTCGAAGAAGCCGCGCGCACATTGCTCGCAACGCCACAACCAGGCTCCGTGCACGACGCGCTCGAGCAGACCGCGCGAAGCGTGCGCTTGGCCCGCCCGGGGCTCGTGTTCTTCACCGCGCTCGGCCTGTTTTGGGGCTTCGTGAACGTGGTCGTCGTGGCCGCGGCGCTCGTGCGCTTGGTTCGCGGCACCGATCTGAGCACCGCCGAAGTCACGCTGTCGGTCATCGGCGTGCTCGCCACACTCTCGAGCCCCGCGGCCATCTGGATCCGCCACATCCGTCGCGCGGTCTGGCCCAGCACTCCTCGCTCGCTGGAGATGGCCATGCGCCTGCGCCGCGTCGTGTTGTACAGCGCCGCTTCTTACGGCCTCTCCGCCGTGCTCGTGCAACTCTTCGAAGGCGTCGTGGGCCGCAACGGCCTCGGCATCGCCCGCCCCGGCTGGTCGCTGTTCGTGTTCGTCGTTGCGCTCGTAGTCGGCATGCTCACCTGGATGGCATCCGGCACGCGCGGCCGCGAACATGAACAACCGAGATGAGTCTGGAGCGAACGACCGGCGTAGCGGGGGGCCAGCGTTTCTCACGCGCGCTCCGGATGCAAAACTTTTACAGAGAACACGCTCTTGGAGCGTCTAGGAGATCCCCCGCGTCCGTCGATCTATGTCGGAAGACCCTCATGATTGGTCAGATCTCGATCAGGGTGGGGTTTTTGCCTTCGTGAGTGCGGGCGGCTTGCCAGAATCATGGCTTGAGACTCGCGCGAGCGCTGGGGGCGGGCTCGTGCCCTCGCGTGGGAGCCGATCTACGTCGGCCTTCCCTCAAGATTGGTCACAGTGCGCCAGGGTGGGTTTCTTGCCTTCGTGAGTGCGGGCGGCTGCCAGAAT
>DATCFJ010000888.1:0-4316 GCA_036509605.1 Polyangiaceae bacterium
GACCAACCATTCGGGCAAATCTGCGCCAAGTCGTAGGGCGCGCCACCCGGTACGGCGCCCCACAGGAACGCCGAATGCCAGCGCTCGTCGTAGCCGGAGGGGGAATCGAGCGGTGGGCGCCCGGAGCGCACCGTCGTCGTCGCACAGCCTGCGCCGCACACCACGAGACAAACCGCGAGCGCGTTGCGGCCGATCATTTTTCCCGGCACCGCACGCGCACCTCGCGCGGGGTATACATGCCGACGGTGACCAGGCTGACCAGGATGGTCGACCAAGTGACGCCGATGCGTACGCTGTCCGCGCCGGTCACGGGGCAATCATCACGCACGTCGAGCTCGGCCTTGCCCCACAGGCCGAACACGTAGCCGGGCACCCAGTGCTCGCGCGCCGGAGGCAGCGCTGCTGATGTCGTCGTCACGCAGGAACAACACAGGATCCCCGCGAGCAGGCACGCTACCGCGTACTCACTTCGCTTGCGGGTAGTCACGTCGGGGCCGAGGAGGGCAGAACGAGGATTTCGGGGTGGGCGCAGTAGGGATTGAACCTACGACTTCGTCCGTGTGAAGGACGCACTCTACCGCTGAGTTATGCGCCCGAAATTCGGCGGTCTTCTTAGCGCGCCGCTTCGAATCCTGCAACACTTCTGAGGGGCCGGCGCAAATGCCTGGAGCGCGAGCGCGACCGGGCGACGCCTGCTCCGGCGGGAGAAACCCGGGGAGGGCGCCGGAATGATGATATAGGAAGCGGCTTTCCGGAAAGCCAGACCCCGATGAGCGCGCCTAGAATCTCGGAAACCCAGGTTGATCCCCAGAATTTCCGCCGCGCGGACCGTTTACGCGGGTTGGTTGTCGTGGGGTTGACCTTCGTCCTGTGTTTACTCGTGTCGGCTGGGGTCCGTCGGCGGTCGCTGCCGCAGCTGAGCGCTCCACCGGCGCCCGCGTCGTCAGTGGGGGTCGTGGGTTTCCCGAGCTCGGTGAACGTCGTGAAGAACTTGGGGCGGGCGCGTCAGCTCACGCCGCGCAATCTGCTGCGCGGCATCGTCGCCGAAAACGTGAAGAGCGACGGCACGATCGACGTAACGGGGCGTGGACACGTGCGCTACTCGTTTCAGAGCGCCGAAGGCGACGGTCCCGAGCCCGCGCGCGAGCCGGGCACCCTCGCGCGTCGCCCAACGTGCGGTCGCCAGACCGTCGAGATTCGCAAGGAAGGCATGCGCGCGGAGACAGATGCCGCGGAGGCCTCCTGTGCGCCGCACCCGAGCGATCCTTTGCCGGAGCCGCGTTGCACTTTGACTGAGATCTGGGCGCACGCATTGGCTCGCGGTGTGCCGAGCGACCGCGCCGCGCACATTGAGTATTATCGCGCCACCGCGGGTCCGGCGTGGCGTTTCGAAGCGCCGCACGCGCGCGGACGTTTCGTGCTCTACGGCGACTGTCAGCGTGAGCTCGACGGGCGCGACGCCGTCAACATCGGCCAGTAAATTTCAGGCTTCGGGTGCTTTGAAGCCAGCCCGCAGTTCGAGCGCCGACCAAAGGCGGGTGACTGTTTCGGGTAGCTCGGTCGAGAAGCCGTAAACAGACGCGCCCGGCGCTTTGATCTTCGCCACCGCTGCGGCGCGCTCACCCGCGCGCAGCTTGTCCAGCTTCGTAGCCACGATAAGCGTCTTCATGGAGCGAGTGCGCGAGCCGCCGGTCTCGAGCATCTCGACCAGGCCGAGATCATCGGCTTCGAGGCCACGCCGTACGTCGACGAGCACGGCCACGGCGCGCAGCGTCGGACGCTCCAGCAGGTAAGTGTCGATCAGCTCGGCCCACAGCTTTCGTTCGTCCTTGGAGCGCCTGGCGTAGCCGTAACCCGGAAGGTCGACCAGGCTCAGGTTCATGCCCGCTGAAGTGCGGACGGTGAAGAAATTGATTTGGCGCGTGCAGCCGGGCGTCGAGCTCGTGCGCGCCAGATTTTTGCGGTTCATCAGCCGATTGAGCAGGCTGCTTTTTCCGACATTGGACCGACCGGCAAACGCGATCTCGATCTGAGTGGGTGGGGGCAATTCCACGGGGCCCTTGGCGGCTGCCGCGAACTCGGCGCTCACCACGCGCGAGGCTTCGGGGCGAACGTGGGCGGCGGTTTTCTCTTGAGCCATGGCGGTCGCGGCAAGCAGTAGCTGAAAACTCAGCTGCGTGCACGGCGGCGGCGCACTGCGTCGACCATCGCGAGCAGCTCCGGGCTGCGCGCCACGTACGCAACTACCGCAAATACCGCGAAGAAAGTCAACGAACCGGCGAGCCCCGGGACGGCGCGCTGGAGCGCCCGCGCCGGGCCGTGCGTGGTCAGAGCGTGTGCCACGCTAGCACCCGCCGCGGCGCCGCTCAGTGCGGCGAGCAAGGTGCGTAAAGCTGAGTTCACGATTTCACGAGTGCGCAGCGACGTCAGCTTGCCCCGCAGCATGCGCCACAACATGAGCATCTGCACGGCACTCGAGCCCGTCACCGCCAAGCCGACCCCGACGTGGCCGAAGCGTCCGCGTAGCAGGAGCGCTAGGATCACGAACACGCACAGGTCCGTGGCTGCGACGATCACCGGGGTGCGCGTGTCGCCGAGGGCATAGTACACGCTGACCAATTGTCGGACCGCAGCGACCAGGAAGATCCCGAGGCCTTGGGCCATCAGTGCGTGCGAGGTGCCTCGCACCGATTCGCCGTCGAACGCGCCGCGCTGAAACAGCAAGACGACGATCGGCTCTGCCAGCCCTACCAGTAGCGCCGTGGCCGTTACGGCCACGAACAAGGTCAGCCGCATGCCGAACGCAAACGTCCGGCTCAGCTCTTCCTGGTCGCCGCGCGCCGCCAGGCGCGACAGACTCGGCAACGCGGCGGTCTGCAAAGCCATGATGAAGATGCCCTGCGGAAAGTCGCACAAGCGCAGTGCCCAGCCGAAGTAGCTTTGCGAGCCGAGTGGGAGCTGCGACAGGAAGCGCCGCGCCAGCACGACGTCCACGTAGTACACGCCCATGCCGATCAGCACCGGGCCCATGCGCCGCAGCGCCTCGCGTACACCGGGGTGTCCAAGCTCCAGCGTTGGCGAACCGAAGAAGCCGATCGCTTTCAAGCTTGGCCACTGCGCCACCATCTGCAGTACACCGCCAGCGAGCACCGCGACGGCCAGCGCGAGCGCTGGGTCGTAGCCGTGTGCGCCCAAAAAACCGGGCAACCCGAGACCGAGCGCGATGAACGACACATTGAGCAGCGCGGGCGCAAAGGCCGTTGCAACGAAGCGCTGATAGGTGTTGAGCGCAGCTACACCGAGCGCCGCCGTGCCCATGAAAAAGATATACGGAAAGATCCAGCGCGTCAGCGTGACAGTGCGCTCGTATTCGCCAGGGTAGTCTTTGTAGCCGTTTGCGAACAGCGAGACCAAGCCGGGCGCGAAGACCACGCCGAGCACACTGACCAGAAACAACACGGACAGTGACAAGCCGCGAGCAGCCCGGAAAAAAAGCCGTGCAGCGTCGTCTCCGTCGCGCTCGCGAATCTTAGCCAAGACCGGTAGCACTGCATTTTGCACGGCACCTTCGGCGAGCAGTTGGCGCAGCACATTCGGGATCAGGAATGCGACGAAGAACGCATCCGTGACCGGTCGCGGGAAGAGCGCGGCGATGGCTTGGTCTCGGCCGAGGCCCAGCACTCGGCTGAGCAGGGTTCCGAGGGCGACGATCCCCGCGCGGCCGGTTATCTTCCTTTGCTCGCTCGGTCCGCTCACGTCAGCACGCTCTACTCCGGCTGGGCGCGTTTGACGAGTTTGTGGGGCGGCTTCTGCCGTATCGCGGGAGTCGCTCAATCGATACCGCCATGCGCTTTCAGCGCTTGCTCTACCAAGTCGAGCGCCAGCGCTGCGAGCTCGTCGTCTAGGCTGCCGCCCGCGGCGGCGCCGCTCAGTAATTTACGCTCGCTGCCGGACAGGCGACGCCGCGCCCCTCCGCAATTGCGGCACACTAAGCCACCGCGCGCCGCGTCCACGGACGCAGCCTGCCCAACAGTTGCCAGCTTGCCGCAGCTAACGCAGCGCTCGAAGTCGATGCCCCAACCGAAGGCCGAAAGCAGGCGCAGGCCGGTGGCGGCCAGGCGTGCTCGCGGCGAGACGGTGTCTTCGGCGTCGCCCAAGTGGTCCAGCAAGGCCTCCATGGCCGCCCACACTTCGGGCTCCGGGGTGCGCGGGGGTGCGGCTTTTCGTACCCAATTCAGCGCCCGTCCCGCGGCCTGCATGCGTTCGAGACTCGTGACCAGAAACGGCCGCGCGCGTTCCAGCTTCGCTTCGCGGAG
>DATCFJ010000889.1:0-4046 GCA_036509605.1 Polyangiaceae bacterium
TGCAGAGTTACCACGAATGCGATGGCCGCCTCTTCAAGCTGCGAACAGAGATCGTCCGTGTGCTCATAGCGATCTAACACATCGGTCGGCCCGAGATAGGTGCCAGTGGCCTCGAGTTGATCGGCGATCTGCTCATCGAGCCCGCCGACCGCTTCCAATTCAGCCTCAAGTGAGGTGACCCGCTCGATGAACCAATCCCAAGATGGACCTGGCGCGAAATGGTCGATATTGCGTTCGAACTTGCCGAACGCCTCGTCTGCGGCGCACACCTTTCCCGCTACCGCTTTGCCAATCGAGTATCTGAGCACCATGGCGATAGGCTAGTCGGGCGTGTCGACGCACGCCAATAGCTGCTCAGAGTGGCGGCCGACGCCGCGTATGATGTTCGTGCTTGTCGCCTCGACCGCCCGCAGCGCCGCGACCAAGCCGTCGAGCGTCCCGACACGCGGGGCGAGCCGTTTGGCGCACGCTGCGCGTCGGCTCGCACTCGAGGTCGAAGGGCATCTTATCCGACTAGCTCGATCAGCAGCTGACTCACGTTAAAAAACGAGACGCCTGTCGCAAGCGACGTGAGGGAGATCCCTTGCGAACCTGGGGTCGCGATCGTGACCAGACCCTCAGCAGCGATTCCGACCTGGTCAGAGGCAGAGACCGAAAACCGAGTCTGGAGTGCCTGCATTCCAATTGCCGCGCCACCGACGGAGACTTGCGCGCCGACGCTCTGCGGCGTCGATGTCGATGTCGATGTCGATGTCGCGCGTCTGTTGAAAGCCACGCGGTAGGTGCCCGCCTTCGGAACGGTCACCACGTTCGAGGCAACGGTCCATGTGCCGCCCGCCGCGTACAGAGGGATAAGCGGGAACACCTGGCCGAAGTTCTTGACGGACGTGCTGATCTGCCCGGCCGCGAGGACCTTGACATCGAGCGCACTCATCACTTGCGACACGGGCGCGGTCTCGGGGGTTCCGCTTGGAGTAATTCCAGCCCGTAGAACTGCTATCTTCGATGGTTGCGTCGCGAATGCGCAACTTGCGCCCGCGGTCCCACCGTTCAAACTCGGCCCACGCCTTTGGAGCCTCGGCCCAGCCAAAGCCAGGCTTTGGAATGCGTTGAGAGGTCTTGCCGCTCCGCCTTGCCGCCGTATCTTTCTTTTCGGTCATACATCGACCCAAGCCCTCGGTCGCTTGCCGGCGACGCGAGGGCTTTCAACTACTTTTGGGCTCGCGTCTTGCTGGTCTTCGGTTTCGGCGGGGTCCAATCGGCAGGCAGCTTGCACGCCTTGAGCACGGTTCGGACGTAGCGCTCACTGATGCGCGCTTCGCCGGATTCGGCCTGCGAGATCATCGTCTGACTCTTGCCCAGCTTCTCGGCGAGCTCGGCCTGCGTGAGCTTCGCATGTTCGCGGGCAGCACGTAACTCGCCACCGAGTGTCTGACGGACGAAAGCGTGCGCATCGACGGAGCCTGCGCGGGGCGCAGCGCCGCCTTGCATCCGCAGATAGTCGGCTTTCGGGATGACGACGTATTCGACGCCTCGAACGTTCAGCGTGCCTGCCACGGCTGGGCTTTGTCGGCTCATGGGTCCTCGTAGATGGTGGAGCGGTGCGCGACGCGCACGACGATGAGATCGGGTTTGACGATTTGGAAGATGACGCGCCAGTCGCCCATTCGGATCCGGTAGTGGCCCTTCCACTCTTTACGGAGCGGCTTGGCGCCGGAGACGTTGGGCCAGGCTTCGAGGCGGGTGATCACCGTGTCGAGGCGAGCGAGCATCGTTAGCGGCAACGCCTTGACCTCTGCTTGTGCCTCGAGTGCAATGACAACGCGCATCCTATTGACCAATATTGACTAATATTTGGCCGGCGTCAAGCGCGGCGGGCCAAGGCTGTTTTCGGCGTGACCGCATCGATCACGCGATCAAGCAACGGCTTGAGCTCTTCTCGCCGTTCAGGTGGATCTCCCCGACCTCTTGCCCGTCGAGGCCGCGCGCGTGAAGGTCGACGTGCCGCCACTCGAGGCCGACCGCTTCGCCGAGTCGCATGCCCGTCAACACCAGCAACGCGACGAAGGGCGCAATCGGTTCGAAGCGCGGCGTGCTCCCGAGCGGGCGAAGCCCGCGGTGCTCCTCGCGCGTCTCGGTGTGCTTCTCGGCATCGTGCGCGAGGGCCGCCTGCAGCACCGCGGCGAGCTCGGCCGGCTTCAAAAACTCGGCCTCCTCGGTCGTGATGGGCAGCTTCTTGAGCGCGCGCCTCAGGTCGCCTTCGTGAATCCTGGTCAAGAGGTCCAATTCGGCCAGATAGCCGAGAACTACCCGCACCCCGCGTAGCTCCCGGTTCACACTGGCTGGGGAGCGACGGGCCGGTGTTGGCCGGCGGGCTCCGCGCTTGGCTTTGGGAGCAGCCGCTCGCTTCGGCTCCGCGATCAGCCCCTCCCGGAAGCCGATCAGCTTCGCGCGGGTCAGGTCATCGCCCGAGCGCACGCCGTTGCGGGCCGCCCACTCGAGCAGCTTGGCGGTCGCGGCCTTGTAGCCCTTCACGGTCTTCTCGCGGAGCCGCGCGTGCGCCTCGTAGTAGCGGTCGATCGCGGTGCCGAGCGCGGTGTTGGTCGCCCGCGCCGCGCCAGCTTCGATCTCGAGGCGCCTCTTCGCGAGGGCCTTGCTCTTGCGCACGGCCCAGTCCTCGCGCATCTCGACCGTGCGCAGGGCCGCGTCGAGGCTCTCCTTCGTCCATTCGTCGGTCTCGGGGTCTTTGAACTTCGCCCGATGCCCGATGCGCCGCTTCGGCTCGGGTTTGAGCAGGGTCACGCCCGGGTGCTTGCGTCGTTTTCGCTTCGTCGATGCCGCCATGGGTCCGTTGGTCCGCGCTGGTACTCTTTGCTGGTACTAGTCGCCAGCAGACTGTGACATACGGCGATTTTTTGCTCCAGTGATACCAGAGCCGAATTCAGCTGGTTAATAGGACCTCGATAGAAACGGTGTGACGCTGTGACCATATGTTAGACGGAGTTTTAATCCATTGGTCCAGGGTTCGAATCCCTGTCGACCCACTAGGAGACTGCGAGGGGGAAGCGCAGTCTCGCGGCCGAGCGTCTCTCGGATGTGACGTGACGTGCGCTATGCTGCGCGAGTGCGTCGAAGCGCGCTCTTGCTTGCTGCGCTTGGCGCGATGTTCCTGACCGGAGCGTGCCGGCGACGAACACCCGCGTCGCTTCACGTCTGCGCGACCCAAGCGAGCGTCGCCGCGCCGCGAGCTTTGCCGGTTGTGCCGCCTTCGACGGCAGCTGGGTTTGTCGAAGAGTCGCCAAATGCGACGCCTGAGAAGCCGCGCCTGTACGTCAAGAATCGCTTCGTGTTCGTACGGCCGCGGGCGGACGTGAATGCAGATTGGATTGGTTTTCTGTGGTTTGGTGCGTCGGTCGAGCTGCAGAGCGAGAATCCCGTGGGCGGCCCGGGGTGCGCGACGTTTTACGCCATCGAACCGAATGGGTTCGTGTGCGTGGACGGCAAGCAGGCGACGCTTGCCGCGGATGATCCCGAGTTCAAGGCGGTGTCGAGCTTCGCACCTCGACTCGATCGGCCGACGCCGCACCAGTACGCCGAATCGAGCGGCGCTGAGCTTCATGCTGAGCTACCCGGCGCCGAGCGGCACTGGCCGACGCTGCCGGCATTTTTTCATGAACCGCGCCGCCGAGTGCTGCCGCTGTCGACGATTGCCTATATCGACCAAGAGACGGTCGACGGGCGCGACTGGTTGCTCAGCGCAGATCTCCTTTGGCTGAAGAAAGAGCAGGTTACGCTCTATCCCGAGATCACCTTTCACGGCGTCGAGCTGGGTGGTGCGTGGCATCTGCCGCTGGCGTTTTTTCGGCAAGCGAACAAACCCAAATATCGACGAAACGCCGCGGGCAAACTGGACAAGAGCGGCGAGACGTTCGCGCTCCATTCGTTGCTGGCGCTCGGCTCGCAGCTTCAGATCCAACGCGGCGAGCGGTACTTCGCGACGGCAGAAGGTGAGGATTGGGTGCGAGAGCAGGATGCGGTGCTCCCTT
>DATCFJ010000890.1:0-14447 GCA_036509605.1 Polyangiaceae bacterium
CCGCCGGCCGTATCGGAGCTACCACCACAGGCGACGAACGTCGCAACACCGCTCAAGAAAAAGACCATACTAGCTGCAGCAAGTTTCATTGGTTCCTCCGCGCTTTTGCGAGGTGGCCGACGGAAGCTCGTATAGCTTCGCGCGCAGGCGCCACGACCGCCACACTGGCAATTCTGCCCACTCCGGAACCTGTACCCACTCCCGGAGTAATCAGGCAGCCGCACCGTTCGGAGCTGTTTTCGCGCTTGGACTGAATATTATGGTCACGTGCAAGCCAGGAAATACCCAGCGACAGAGCTCAGTCCGTAGGCCGCAAGTCCTTATGGCACCTGAGTGTCGCGTTTCAAACGCGCACGCGGGGAGGCGCCGCGATCACGCACCGCGCTTCATCTCTATCCAGTAGCCAAACGCAAACCCGAGTGCGCCGCCGAGCTCGGCCGTTCGTGCGAGCGAGGCGCCGTCAATGACTACTCAATCATTGACTCGCGTGGGCCAATCAATGCTGCCTCCCCCGTTGAGCGCCTCCGACCTCTACAAGCGTTTGATTTGTCGATACTACGAATCGCCACGCGGGGCTCATCGTGCGCGGGTATTGCCGCATTGGCTTCGGGCGCCACGAATGTCCGGCCGCGGCTCGCTAGCAAGCTCGCGAGCACGCAATTTGACGGACGCGCGCCTTCCGCTACCGTGCCCGGCGTGCAAGTGCTCGTGCCACCGCGACCCGCGAAGACCGCGGCGAACCGCTTACGAGGCGTGGCACAACTAGCAAACGCATTACCGCGCGCGTGGCATTTGCTTTCCCTCGATGCCCCAACGGTCGCGGCGACCTGGTGCAGCGCGTTCCTGCTGGCTGCGGGCGTTTCGAGGCACAGCGGAGCGCTGCGCAGCCCTGTTTTGTTCCTGAGCTTGGCAACGTGGCTCTGCTACGTGGGGGATCGAGTGCTGGACGCCCGCTCGTCTCGGGCCACCGACAACCTGCGCCCACGGCACCTCTTTTATGGGGAGCTGTGGCGCACACGGCGCCCCGCTTTGCTTGGGGTGGTCGGGGTAGCCGTGCTCGCCTGCGCGGTGATCGCGCTTAGGGGCTTGTCAGCTTCGTTGCTGTTGGGCTTCATCGGGCTCACCGGCGTCTCGCTGCTGTATTTCGCCCGGGTGCACTCAGGCACAGCGACCAACGCCACACCGCTCGCAAAAGAGGGGGCAGTAGGTCTGGTCTTCGCAGTCGGTTGCCTACTGCCAGCGTGGACCGTTGGGCGGGCGGAGCTGCGGCCCAGCCTAGCCGTGGCAGGGCTGTTGTTTGCCATGCTGTGCTGGTTGAACTGCGTTGCGATCGAGCGTTGGGAGGGCCTGAGCCCGAGCAGCCATCCCTCCACGCGCTGGGCGGCGCAGCACCTCGGACGGCTGCTCCTCGCGGGTGCTGTCGCGGCAGCCGCGTTGGGGTTGAGCCATGCCGCGCGCACGAGCCGCGCTTTCGGGATGCTCGCTCCGTGTCTCGCTGCCGCGTTCATGCTGCTCGCCCTGCTGGAGGGCCTGCGTCAACACCTGTCGAGCGAGGCACTGCGCATCCTGGCGGACGTCGTCTTGCTGACGCCGCTCCTGTGCTGGGCGGTAGCGGCCGTGTCGTTCTGATGCCGCGCGACGAAGCGGCCAACTTCGATCTCCTGGCACGCATCTACGCGCCGCTGGAACGCTTCAGCTTCGGCCGCGCGCTAGAGCGGAGGCGCGCCTGCTTTCTGGCTGATTCGCGCGTCGCGAACGCGCGGCGTGTGCTCGCGCTGGGCGACGGAGATGGCCGCTTCACCGCCACGCTGCTCGAGCGCTACCCAGCCCTCGAGGTGAGTGCAGTGGATGCCAGCGCAGCCATGCTCGGCGAGCTGCAACGTCGCGTCAGGCAGCGCTGCTCCCACGCGGCGCTGTCCGTGCATCACGCCGATGTACGCACTTGGTCACCGCCGCAGCGGGGCTTCGATCTGGTAGCGGCACATTTCTTCTTCGACTGCTTCACGAAAAACGACATACACGCCATGGTCCTGCGCATTGCGCCAACGTTGACGCCCGACGCGCGCTGGTTGGTTTCGGACTTCGCCATCCCTTCGGGCGGCGCCCGAGCTCTCGCCGCGCGCCTGCTCGTCCGAGTGCTCTACTTCGCCCAATGGGCCGCCACCGGGCTTCACGTGAAGCACCTCGCCGACTACCGAAGCGCCCTAACCTCGGCTGGTTTCGCCTGCATGCGCGTCGAGAACGCTCTGGGAGGCCTGCTGCGCTCCGAGCTTTGGCAGCGGCGCGACGCCTGTCCAGCTGAGCGGGTTCGCGACGAGCTCCGCGTGCAGTCCTAGCTCGAACTTCGAGGCGCTCAGAACATTAGAGCTTCGCCCTCGGACATGGCCGAGGCCTCACAAATGCTTTGCTCGGCGAGCACGAAATCTTCGTCGAATTCACAGTCCATCCAGACGCAGACGATTCCGCGCTCGGCGGTGAACAGCTCGGCAACGAGGCGTTGCTGCAGCATTGGGGACAGGTGCACGCCGCGGAGCGCAATCGGCGTGGACGGAAAAATCTCGACGCCACGCGTCAGCATCTGATTCTTTACTCGACCGAGGAGCTGATTGACGAGCTCGCAGATCCAATCGCGATGCGACGGGTTCGCCGCCGGGTTCGTGCGATCGAGCGGCTCGCTGGTCGTGGCAAGAACGAGGGCGCCACGCATTTGCTTCGACGTGAATCCCAAGATTCCGCACAGCAGAAACGGCTCGACGGCGTGCGACTCTCCGGGCTCGCCTGCGCGAATCTCCAGTTTGTAGTCTGCAAACAGCTTGAGGCAATTCTCAGCGACAAGCCGATCCAAGGTCGTTTTGTTCGTCGAAGTCATGATCCCCAAGGCTCGGTCCCTCTTCGGCGCGCACTGCCCGCTCAGACGGTTGTCAGCTTTCGAATCGCTGCGAGCAAGAGCTCCGGTTTGAAGGGTTTCACAATCCAACCCTTTGCGCCCGCTGCCTTCGCACGCTGGACGAGCTCGTGCTGCCCCTCGGTCGTCAGCATCACGATCGGCAGGAGCACGTTCTTCGGGTCCTTCTTGACCGTCTCGAGCATTTCGAGGCCGTTCATGCGCGGCATGTTGACGTCACAGATGACCGCTGCGAGATCCGTCAGGCGGTTGATCGTTTCCGCGCCCTCGGTCCCATCGCTGGCCTCGACCACGTCGAATTCCGCCATGCCGAGCGCAGCCCGTACTTGCTGGCGGACGGTAGCCGAATCGTCGACAATGAGGACTTTCTTCATCGTCCGCCCTTGTCCCGGCGCTGGAGGCCCGAGCTCGCGAGTCCCTGGTTTGCCACATCCCTCAAAGCGGCCGCGTTTCAGCGATCTTAATCATCGTTGCAGGGAATCGGACGGAATTGGGGCTCTGTTGCCGAACGCCCCGCCAGCACACTGGACGAGAACGCATCTTTAGTTGGCAGGCTCTTCCGCCGTTTCATTTCTGCGCGGGACTGGCCGCGGACCGTCGCGCCGTCAAGCGAAACCTCTGATGCAACCGGCTGCTCAACATCGAATCATCCTCGTCGACGTTCACGCGCACTCGCGTGATGTGACGACGCGTCGCCTGACGGCTCAGGGCTACGCCGTTGAGGCATTCGACGACCCGGCACAGGGCGCGGATGTCGCGCTTGCGACGCCACCGAGCGCGGTGGTCGCCGACCTCTGGATGCCGAGCATCTCGGGCGTGCAACTGTGCCGTCTGCTCCGAGCCGAGGCTGCGACCGCGAACGTACCTGTCGTCCTTCGCGGCCCGAAGGACGACCCGCGCAGTCGCTTCTGGGCAGAGCGCGCGGGAGCAGCGGCGTATGTCGTCAAAGGACGCATCCGAGAGCTGGTGCGAGCTCTCGCCGCGACGGCCGCTGCCGCCGAACCCAGCGACGAGTTCTTCATGCAGCTGAGCGGAGGGAGCCTAGACATTCGCGAGCGTATCGCCAGGCACCTGGACATGGCGCTGTTCGATTCCGTGCTCGCGGCTGAGGTCAGGGCCTTGGCGAGCTCCGGCTCGTTCGAGAAACTTTTCGATATGTTCTCGCAGTTCTTGTCCCAAGTGATCAGCTACCGCTGGATGGCGCTGGTGATGGACGAACCAAAGCAGTTTGCGCTACATCATCACCCGGACGATGCCGCGACGGTCGAGGCAGCGGCGCGAGATCTGCTGCAAATATCGGCAAGCGTGCGGACGCTGCGCATCGAGGATGAAGACGCGCGCGGTGACGTCGCTGCAGACGAGCCGATAGTGTGCATCATCCCCTTCGGGCCCAATCGTTTGGGAAGCCTCGCGCTCGCCATAAGCGCCGGTGGCGAGCCGGATAGTCTCGGCATTGTCCAGCTCGTGGCGCGAGAGCTCGGAGGCCCCCTGCGCATCGCTGCTCTGATGGATGAGTCTCAGAAGCTCGCAACCACGGATCCCCTCACTGGCCTGGCAAATCGTCGAGCGCTGCTAGCCGCACTGCAAATCGAGATCGCCCTCTCTCGGCGCCACGCCACTCCCCTTTCATTCCTGCTGATGGACGTGGACCACTTCAAGAGTATCAACGACGGTCACGGCCATGCCGCTGGTGACCAGGTTCTTGCTGCCATTGGCGAGCTGTTGCGCTCCGAGCTGCGAGTGCCGGACATCTCGGCCCGCTGGGGCGGGGAGGAGTTCGTCGTCGTATTGAAGCACACAGACGCTGCGGGAGGCGTGGTTGCAGCCGAGCGCATTCGCAAAGCGGTGCAAGCCCTCAGCGTCAACGCATTCGACAAACGGATCGCCATAACCGTGTCGATCGGCGTATCCGAATTCGATTCCGGCGATTCGGCAGAAGCAATGGTCGACCGCGCGGATCGCGCCATGTACCGAGCGAAAACCGGCGGGCGAAATCGCGTCGAGTTGGGAGCTGCGCCAGCGTTCGACGTTCAACCGGCGGCAACCACCGTGGCTCACCACGCCGAATAAGTGACAAGCGTGCTGTCATTCTTCCGAAGAATCGCGTTCAAGCTGGCCTTGCTGGCCGGCGTGCCCGTGCTCGGCGTGCTCCTGCTGTCGGGCCACATCGCGCTCAGCGCGCGCGAGCGTGCGCGTACCGCCGACGCCATCGGCTCGATTGAAGATCTGGCTGAGCTCTCCGCGCGCATGACGGACGCTGTCGACGAGCTTCAGACCGAGCGCGCCTTGGCAGCCCTCGCCCTCGGTCTGCGCGACGCGGTGCCGCGTAACCTCAGCGCAGTGCAGCACGTTGACGCAGACTTGTCGACTCAAGAACACAAGACCGACGTCGCGATCGCTGCGATGAACCAATTCTTGGCTACTCGCGACCGTAGCCGCCTTCCCGGCCGTTTGCGCGGAGACTTGGAACACGGACAAGTTGCCTTTGCGCAGGCTCGCACGGAACGCCTCGAAATGACAGCGAGCAAGCGCTCGCTCCGCTCGGCCCTCGAGCTATACGGCACCACGGACGACGCCCTGATCGACGCGACCGCCGCACTAAGAGACCTCAGCAAGGATGGTGACATGCTTCAGGGACTGTCGTCCCTGGTTGCGATCATGCAGGTACAAGAGTGCGAGTCACGCGAGCACGCGGTCCTCAGCCATACCTTCGCTCGCGGCGAATTCGCGCCAGGGCTGTATCGCACCTTGGTCACCTTGGTCACTGAGCAAAGCGTATACGCGGCGTCGCTGCTGAGCTTCTCCACCGCGGACCAAGCCGAATCATATCGGAAAGTGCTGGAGCGCCCTGGCTCGCGACAAGCCGGACAAATGCTCAAGCGAGCGCTCGAAGCTACGGAAGACAAGCTAGACGTCGAGGCGGCCGATTGGTTTGCAGCGCAGCAAGGCAAAGTGCACGCTTTGGCAAGCCTAGAGGAAGGGCATGCAGAGCGAGTTCGTCAGATCGCCACGAGCAAGGTCCTGGAGACCCGGCGAGCGGTGCGTTACAGCGAAGCCCTGATGCTTGCCGTAGTTCTGGTCTCGGTGCTGCTCGCCGTGGTCATTGCTCGGGGCATTACCAAGAGCGTGCTGTCGCTCGCCAACGTTGCCGGGCGCGTGCAACGTGAGAAGGACTTCTCGCTGCGCGCCGTCGGCGAGAGTCAGGACGAGCTCGGCACCCTGACCAGCGCCTTCAACGAGATGCTGACCGGAATTCAAGACCGAGATCGGGAACTGAGCTTGCATCGGGCGAACCTCGAGAGCCTGGTCGCGGACCGAACCGTCGCGCTCTCGAAGCGCAACGAAGCGATGCGCCTGGTTCTGGACACCGTCGAACAGGGGCTCGCGACCCTCGACAAGAGCGGCCGCATCTCCGCCGAGCGGTCACGTGCATTTGACGCCTTTTTCGGGTCCCCTGCCGCAGAAGAGCCCTATTTCAAGCACATTGCGCGCGGCAATCCCGATCTATCGATGGCGCTCGAGCTCGACTGGTCGGAGATGACCGAAGGCTTCCTTCCTCTGGAGCTCGCGCTGGCACAGGCCAAGAATCACTTCCAGCTCGGAGAGTCCCACTTCACGCTCGGCTATAAGCCGATCTTGGAGGGCGAGGAAATGATCGGCGCGTTACTCACCGTATCGGACGTCACGAGTGAGGTAGCCGCGGCCCGCAGCCAAGCAGTGCAACGCGAGCAGTTCAAGACCTTCGCGCGCATCATGAAGGACAGGTCCGGCTATCTGGAATTTTTTCGCGAAACCCGCCGGCTGCTCGAACAAATCCGGGGCGACGAGTTCGATTGCCTGCCAGACAAGCTGCGCGCGATTCATACGCTCAAGGGAAACTCGGCACTATTCGACGTCACGAGTGTTGCGGAGGCGGCCCATGCCGTCGAGCAGGCCCTCAAAGAGGCCGCGCCGGGCGACGAAGTGGCGGCTCGGGACAAGCTCATTTCCGCCTGGGAGGCTTTTGCCACGGGTATTCTGCCCATCCTCGGCGATGACCTGGGAGAGAGATACGAGCTGAGCCGCACGGATCTGGACGAAGTGGTCCGGGTCATTCGGGCAGGGCGAAGCGCGGACTTGGAGCAACTCATCCAGCATGTTCAAGGCGAGCCGCTGCGCAAGCGCTTCGAGCGCGTCGCCGATCAGCTTCGCAGCCTCAGTCAGCGGCTTGGAAAGAGCGAGCCGGAGATCGTCGTTTCTGGTGGTGAGCTACGCTTGCCTGCCGAGCGCTTCTCGGCGTTCTGGTCGGCGTTCGCCCACGTCGTACGAAACATCGTCGACCATGGCTTGCAGACGACCAAAGACCGCTCACTCGCCGGCAAGCCGCCGCACAATCGCGTCACTCTGACGGCACGATTGGAGCGCGATGCGTTAATCATCGAAGCCACGGACGACGGCCAGGGAATCGACTGGGGAAAGATCGCCGAGCGTGCGCGCACACATGGCTTGCCGCATCGCACACGCGCACAGCTGATGGAGGCAGTGTTTGCCCCGGGTCTCAGCACGACCGAGGTCGTCTCTGAGACCTCGGGACAAGGCGTCGGAATGTCGGCTGTGCGGGAGGCGTGCCGGGCCCTGGGCGGCGAATGCGTGCTCGACAGCGAGCCCGGCCAAGGTACGAAGTTCACCTTCACTCTCCCACTTACGCGGCGCTTGGCGGCGGTCGTTAGTGCTTAACGATGCTGGTGCGCAATAATAACGGGTCGTTAGGGGGCTCCGCTGGCCTGACAATCGATGCATCGACGAGAGAGAGTCGCATGAGCTGGTCAATACTAGTCGTGGACGATTCGGCAACCGCACGCACCCAACTGCGCGCGACGTTCGAAGCCAAGGGCGCCAGAGTCGTCGAAGCCGAGAACGGTCGGGAAGGCCTGTGGCGAGCCCGCTCCGAGAAGGTCGATCTGATCGTTTCAGACGTGCACATGCCCGTGATGGACGGCCTGCAGATGATTCAAGAGCTCAGGAAACATCCGGAGTTGGCCAACACAGTGATCTTCGTACTTACGTCCGACGCAACGAGCACGCGAGCCGCCGAGGGCAAGAAGGCCGGCGCCAATGCCTGGATCATCAAACCGATCAAACCTGAGCTGTTGTGGAAGGCGGTCGAGAAGGCGCTCTTCGGCAGACAATCTGGCTCGCACGCAAAGAGCACGCCTGTGGCGGACGACGCAGTTAGGAACGTCAACAAGTGACCTCAGACAGACGCGTCCTAGTCGTTGATCGCACTGACGGCGCTCTCGCTGGGGTGATGGAGGAGCTCGACCTCCTCGGTTTTCGCGTCGTCTGGGTGCCCTCGCCAGCCGCTGCGCTCGCCTTCATCAAGACCAGCCCGACGCTCTCGTTGGTGATCGTCAGCGCGACCGCCGCAGAGGACGGCGGCGACGAATTTCTCACTGAAGTGAAACGCAACCGCCCTGATCTGCGCGTTCTATGTGGGACCAAGCCCAACGCTCCGCCCAGCCTGCGGCGAGGAGCGTTCCCCGATAGTCTGATCCCAGAGCCGTTTCGCCCCAACGCCCTGCGTACCGCAGTATCCGCGTTGCTCGCCGAACAGTTCTATCCAACCGCGATTGCGACGGCCATCAAGAGCTCCGCGCTCGAGGTCCTCGGCACACTCGGGGAATTCAGGGTCGACGCCGGCGAGTTCTTGGTGCCGAATCAAACCGCCCTCTCTGATCTCAGCGCCATCATCGCCTTCAGCGGAGAAGCCTCTGGCCATTTGATGTTGAGCATGACGAGCGAGGACGCCCGGTCGCTCTATCTGCGCTTCGTACCCGGCGCCCGAGCGGTGCCCGTAGACCGCTTGGAGGACCTGGTCGGTGAGCTTTGCAACCGCATCCTCGGCCGGCTCAGCGCGTTCTTTGCTCAGCATGCCATGTCGATTCAGCAAACTACGCCGCTCTTCATTCGGGCCGCGGGCAGCACCATGCGTTACCCCGGGCGTCATCCGTCGTTTGGCGTCCAGCTGACGCGAGGAGACGCCCGCGTTTCGCTCGAGTACTATCTGGCCGACTTCGACAGGTCGAAGTTGGCGAGCGGCGCGACGAAGGAAGTCTTGGGCCTCGGCGAGATTCTCTTCTTCTGACGCTGAGTCAGGCGCCGTCGTCGTGGCCTCGCGGTCAAATCGAGTGTAAGCTCGCCGTAGTGGATAAATGATCGCACGTGGCGCGCGTGCACGGGAGCGCAACTCGCGGTCGCCACGAAAATCGAGCCTTGCCGCATGTCCATAACCGAACGACCTCGCGACGTTGACGACGTCTCGACCCGCGCGCAGGTTGGCGCGTTGGTCGATGAGCTGCCCGACGGGGTCTTGGTGATGACCGCCAGCGGCCTGCTAAAGTCTGCCAACAAGGCCTTCCTCGAGATGGTTGGCCGTCACGAACGCGAAGTCATCGGGAAGCCCATCGAAGCTATCGTTGCCGAAGAAGACATGCTCCAGCTCGTGGGCGTCGAAACGATGTTCCGCGAAGCGACGCGCGATGCGAGCATCATCTTCACGGCGTCTGACGGAAGCCCACGCCGTTTGATCGTGTGTTCCGCCAAATCCGCAGACCTGAAAAGGATCCTGCTGACCGCTCGCATCGCGGGTGCAGTACAAGAGGAGCTCGCCAGCACTACTCGCTGGGCCGCGTCCGAACGGGAACGCGCGGGAGAGCTGGCTCTGGCTCGTGATGCTCTTGCGGCCAACAACGTCGCGTTGCGCGCGGCCCAAGAGGACGCCGATGCCGCCTACAAGAAGCTGCAGGGCGAAGTGGCCGCGCGTGAACGCCTCGAGAAGGAGCTCCGTCTCGCACAAAAGCTGGAGGGCATCGGTCAGCTTGCCGCTGGCGTGGCACACGAGATCAATACCCCGATGCAATACGTAGGCGACAACGTCGCGTTCCTAGAGCGCGCTTTTGCGAAGCTCTCGGAACACCTTGCCGTTGCGGATGCAGCTCTAGCGGGGGAGACTGCAAAATCTCTCGAGGAAGCGCGGGGCTTGCTCGACGCCAGCAGGGCACAACTGAAGCTCAAGTTCTTGCTGGACAACGTACCCAAATCCCTGCGCGATGCCAGATCCGGAATCCTGCATGTATCGAGCATCGTGCGCGCCATGAAATCGTTCGCCCACGTCGACAACGACGAAAAAGCAACCGGCGACATCAACCAAGCGCTTCGTGACACGCTGATGGTGGCTCAGAGCGAGTACAAGTCGGTCGCAACCGTCGAGACCGACCTTGGCGAGCTACCGCCAGTCATCTGCTTCCCTGGACGGTTGAACCAGGTGTTTTTGAACCTTCTCGTCAACGCCGCTCACGCGATCGCCGAAGCCAAGCCAACGGCCGGTGGGAAGATTTGCGTTGCCTCGCGTGCCGAAGACAACGTCGTCATCGTGACCATTTCCGACAACGGCGGCGGCATCCCCGAAGCCATCCAAGACAAGGTCTTTGACCAATTCTTCACCACGAAGCCTGTCGGAAAGGGCACGGGCCAAGGCCTTTCCTTGGCCCGCGGCATCGTCGCCGAGGCACACGGGGGCACGCTCTCGTTCAAGACAACGCAGGGTCAGGGTACCGCGTTCGAGATTCGCCTCCCGGTTGACGGGCGCACTAAGCTCATCCCGCCGTCGTGATCCGCGGTGCCCGCCCCCGATCCACCTAGCGCGGGGTTCAACCCGGGATTTGCGACGGAGCTCTGAGCGGTAGGGGGATTCGAATAATCGCTTCGGTGCCCCCACCCTCCGCGCGCAGGAATTCGAGAGTGCCGCCGTGCCTTCGAACGATCGAATACGTGATCGAGAGCCCCAAACCAGTGCCCTGACCGACGGGTTTGGTCGTGAAGAACGGGTCGAGGATGCGGTCGAGCACCTCGGGCGGAATTCCGGTTCCAGTGTCGGTCACGGAGATTCGATAGACGTCGTCCTCGGCTTCCGTCGTTATCGTGATAGCGCCGTGCTTTGGGATCGCGTCCACTGCATTTGCCACTAGGTTCATCACAGCTTGTGTCAGCAGGCCCGGATAGCACTCCAGCATGTCGACTTCAGCGTACCGCGTCTGGACGTCGATGCGATCCTTGAAGCGATGACCCAAGATAGTCAGCAAGGACTCGATGCATTCTCTAATGCTGACGACCTTTCGCTCACCTTCGTCGAGTCGCGAAAATGTGCGCAGCTTGAGCACGAGCTCGCGCATCCGAAGTAAACCGCCGTCCATCTCGGCGAGCCGGTCGAGCGCACGCTGCCAAGTCACCAGCAGGTCGGAGGTAAGCGCGCTGCGAACCGCGCTATCGAGCTTGGTTGCGCTGCGCCGAACCGTCGCCAGGTGACTGATGACGAAGGCCAACGGGTTATTGATCTCGTGCGCTACCCCCGCGACGAGCTCGCCAAGAGACGCCAACTTCGCCGATTGGATCAGCTGAGCCTGCGCGCTCTGCAGGTCGCGATAGGCTCGCGTCAGCTCGAGATTCTTCTGCTCCAGCGCTTCGACGAGCCGAGCGCGCGTCTCGGCGAGCTCCCGAGCCGAGCGGGCCTCTGCCGCCTCGATTTCCGAGCGCAAGAGCTTCTCCCGGACGTTGCGATGCTCGTCTTCGAACTGTTTGCGGCGAAGCTGAGCGCGCACCCGCGCCCGCAGCACTTCGAGGTCGCTCGACTTGGAGATAAAGTCGTCCGCGCCGGTTGCCAGAGCTTCGATCATTGCGTGGCGGTCTTCGGCGGCCGTCAACATGATCAGCGGGATGTCCCGACGCAGAGGCGACGCCTTGATCCGACGACACGTTTCAATCCCGTCAATTCCGGGCATGACCAGATCGAGCAAGATGCAATCGAACTGCTGACTGGACAGCATCTCGATGCCCTCCTCGCCGGAACGCGCGGAAACTACGTCGTAGCCCTCGCCGCGCAGAACCGTGAGCAGCTCGTTCAGATAGGTCGCGCTGTCATCGACCGCCAAAATCCGCTTCGGGCCGAGGAGGCTCGCTGCATGGGCCGGCTCCAATGACGTGCCGCGCAAGACGGCCGAGACGCGGGCCAGCACGAGCTCGAGATCCTCCTTGCGCACGAAGGCATCAGCGCCCGCATCCAGCGCTCGCAGCTCTGCGCCTTTGTCGTCGGATGCCGTAAGCAGCACGCACGGAGTTGCCCGCAAGGCGGCGTCGAGCCGGATACGACGGATCACCGTGCCGCCGTCGATACCCGGCATCACGCTATCGACCAGAATCGCCGTCGGCCGGATACTGTCGGCGATCCGGAGCCCTTCCTCTCCGTCGGCCGCCATCACGACCGTGTAGTCGGCGAGCTCCAGCGCCGCGGCGAGCTCGGAGCGGAAAGTAGCGCTGTCGTCGATGACCAGAATTGTCTGCTTTGCGTCTTTACCCGCCGGATGCCGCGCACGCAGCAACTCTCGAACACGCGCAATGACGCAACCGGTGTCATAGGGCTTTCCGACGTAGTCGTCGGCGCCAAACCGCATGCCACGAATACGATCCCGCACGTCCGCTTCCGTTGAAAGCAGCAGAACGAAAGGAGCTTGGGGGGATTCGCTGACGCGGATCTCGCGCAACAGATCGATGCCGTCTTCATCGCCGAGGATGACATCCAAAATCACTGCCGCTATGGACTCACGCGCAAGAGCGAGCCGAGCCTCGGCCAGCGTTGCTGCCAGAATCGGCCGGAACCCGGCGCCCTCGAACGCCTCCGACAGGTCCATGCGAACCGTAAGGCTGTCGTCGACGATCAGCACGACCGGAGGCATCGCTAGCTGTTGCCCTTTGTCGTGGCCCGCGCCATCGCCGCGCCAATTTCATGTAGGGGAAGAATGCGCTGCGCCGCACCCAGCAATGCAGCCTCGCGAGGCATGCCGTAGATGACCGAAGTCGCTTCGTCCTGGGCGATCGTGTGCGCGCCCGCCCGTCGAAGCGCCAGCAGGCCCTCGGCGCCGTCCCGACCCATTCCAGTGAGTAGACAGGCGACGACATCCCGGGGACAGTCGGCAGCGAGCGACTCGAATAGTACGTCCACGGACGGTCGACACGAATGACGCTGTGGCTCGGTGGAGAGCCACAGCTTACCGGCGCGCACAACCAGGTGCCGCCCGGGCGGCGCCATGAAGATCTGACCTCGGGCGGCGCCGAGCAACTCTCCGCCGCGCGCGTATGCGACCGGATGCCCCGTCTGCGCACTCAGCCAATCGGCAAAGGCCGCGCTGAACGGCTCGTCAATGTGCAAGACCACCAGCAGTGCAGCGGGAGAACCGGTTGGAATTTCGCGTAGCACGTCCACGAGCGCTCCGGGGCCGCCGGTAGAGGCTCCGAGCGCGATCACCGAACGAGCTTCGGTTGTCGGCGGGCTTGAGGAGACAGGGCTCTCGAGCAGAGGGACCCGCGCACGACCAGCAGCCCCCAGCCGGGCGCGGATATGAGTAATCACGCGGATGCGCGACACGAGCTTGATCGCTGCCAGAAACCGCTTCTCCCAGACCCCGTCGGCATCTTCGGCCTGTGGCTTCTCGAGGACGTCCACCGCGCCGGCAGCAAGAGCGTCGTAAGTCTTGAACAGATCGCCACGGTTGGTCGACGACGACACGATCAGGATCGGCGTCGGGAAGTGACCCATGATGTGCTCGGTCGCGGACACGCCGTCCATCACCGGCAGGTTCATATCCAGCGTAACGACGTCCGGGCGAAGCGTGCGACAGAGCTCGATTGCAGCGCGACCGTTGTCCGCTTCAGCGATCACCTCCAGCTCAGTGTCGGTGCCGATCACTTCGATCAGGCGTTTGCGCACCGTCAGCGAGTCTTCGACGACCAACACGCGAATTCTAGCCATGCTCAGCCCACCAGCTTCCGGATCCGCTCGAGCAGCTCGGTCTGGTTGAATTCACGCTTCTCGATGTGCGCGAGCGCACCCACGGCGCGACCACGTTGCACGTCCTCCGGCGTCGCCCGCGAGGTGACGAGGATGGCCGGCACTTCGCGAAGCTCAGGGTCGCTGCGGGTACGCTCGATGAATGTGAAGCCGTCCATCCCGGGCATCTCCACGTCGACCAGGAACAGGGCGTACTTGCGCAGTCTCGCCTTCTCCATCCCTTCCTCACCGGACACCGCGAGGTCCACCTCATAGCCCGCGGATTCCAAGATGCTCTGCTCCAACATCCGTGTAGTCAAGGAATCGTCAACCACTAGGATTGGAGCGCGCCGTCGCGCCGCGACTCGTGGCGACGCGCCAGCCCGACGCGCCGCGCGCACCACACCCTCCGGGCTCAGCACCAGCTGCGGATTGCCTTCGGAGTCGAAGGAAGCGCCCAAAACCACGGGCGACAACCGCGCAAGCTCCGGAATGCCTCGGGCGACGATGCTCTCGATGCCGAGCAGGCGTTCGACGCCGAGCGCAACCACACTGCCCTCTGCCTCCACCAACACCGCCGAACGACCGCCCTGCTCGTGCGCGTCGCCAGTCTCGCCGCCCAGCAAGTGATCGAGTGAAGCGTAGGGGATGACCTGGCCGTCGATCAGGACCGTGTCGCCCTCA
>DATCFJ010000891.1:0-6084 GCA_036509605.1 Polyangiaceae bacterium
AGCCCGCGGCCGAGCCGGTGACCAGCCCCTTGGAATCCGAATAGGTGTCGATTTTGGCGTGGATTCGCCGCATTCCCGAGAGACCATTGGCGACCGTGGTCAGGTCGCGCTCGAGGTGCAGCGGCCCACCGAACGGAGTGATCGCGCGCACCAGCTCGAGCCCGGGATCAGCGTTCGCGCTAACGCCTGCGTCGCTCGGCTCCGCGCCGTCCAAGGAGATCTCGAAGTTTCGATCGAAGGCGTCGCAATCCGCGGGCCAATTCTGGCCTTTCGGCGGCGGGTCGTCGGCCCAACCCGAGAACGGCACGCAGGTCGTGCCCAGATCGACGACTAGCGTGGCGCCGCTGTACGGCCCACCCGACAAGTCCAAGTCTGCGCTCAGCTCTTGGAAGTTCGGATCGCCGTTCGCGCTGGAGATGCGAGCGGCGTCGAAGACCGTGAGCGATTGCTGCTCGGGCAGTGGCGTGGGCGTCGTCACGCCCGCGTCACTGGGCACCGTGAGCGGCGTGGACGGCGCGCAGGCTGCGCAGGTCAGGACCAATCCGGCAATCTGCGCGCGCGCCAACATTGCCGCAGCATACTCGCCTACGGCAGGGCTCGGATGCGCGTTCGCTTCGTGTTACGATTTGGTCATGGCTTTCGAGGGATTCGCCGACGCAAACGCGAAGTTTTTCCGGCTCTTGAGCAAGAATCAGGACCGCGCTTGGTTTCAAGCGCACAAGGCCGAGTTCGAAGCGGGCTGGCAGGCTCCAATGAAGGAGCTGCTCGGGGAGGTGCGTGCCGGCATCGATCGCGCGTATCAGCACTGCGACTTGGACGAGCCCAAATTGTTTCGCATCTATCGGGACGTTCGCTTCGGCAAGGACAAGTCCCCCTACAAGACCCACGTTGGGGGCATCATCCCGACCACGCGCAAAGGCAAGGTCACCGAAGTGCCGATGGCGCTCTACTTTCAAGCCGGCGAGCCACGGTCCTTCGGCGCCGCGGGGCACTACATGATGGATCCTCGATCGCTCGAGCGTTTTCGCGCGGCAGTCGCCGACGATAAGCGTGGACGCGAGCTTTCGAAGCTGGTCCTTGCCCTGACCAAGAAAGGCTTCGTCGTCAGCTCGCATGACTTCTTCAAGCGCATGCCCAAAGGCTACGAAGCCGACCACCCGCGTGCCGAACACCTGCGGCGCAAGGGCCTGACGGTCAGCTTCCCGGAGCTTCCGAAGGGCATTTTGGCCTCGCCCAAGCTCAGCTCGTGGGTCATTGGCCACGCGAAATCCGCCGCCCCGCTCGTGGAGTGGCTCGTGTTTGCCACCCACTGACGACGCCATCCCGGCTTGGCTCGGGTTGGCTCGCGACCTGTCCAATGTGACAACTGAGTGACAATTAGTTGACTTGATGTGACATTCCCGTAAATTAAACATGTCAGTCGCCGTTAGCTCTCATGAGGTAGATGCCGCTAGCCACCCGTAGCCCCGACGAATCGCCGCTTTCAGGCGGTTTTTCGCCGCCTGCTGGCCGGCCCCTGTTCGTCCCGCCGGGTATCTCTATCGTCCGCACCGGGCCCACCACTCGCGCAGAGCTCGACCGCTTGCTGAGTGATGTGGATTCCGCGGACGCGTCGGGCGTGCGCATGAGTCCGCTAGCAGCGAGCGCGCCGCGCTGGCTGTCACGGCTGTCTGTCGCTCTCGGCCTCTCGTCTGTCGTTCGCTAGTTCGTCCCCGGAGATCGCTCATGCCAGATTCTGCCGCATTCGTTTTCGCCCTGTCGATGCTGGTGTGGGTTGCGGACGTACGCTCGACTCCGAAGCCGGTCGCGCCGGAAGCTCTTTCCCCTACCTCGTCAGCGAGCTGTGAAAGCGGGCCGAGCAGCGCAACGCCGGACGGCGTCGACGCTGAGGTCGTGGTCTGCGCGCCACGCGCTCACTGAGCACACCGCTCACTCGGCGTAGTATTCGAACCAATCGACGTGCATCAGCACGTCATTCGCCGGGAACGCGGCGTTGCCGGTCGCGGGGTACCAGTGCGTGTCTGGGTGGCGTAAGTTGTACACGACTTCACCGGTTGCTGCGGGATGCGCGCGGGGTCGCTGAGCGTCCACAGCGTCTGTTCTTGGCCGTTCAGCTGTATGAAGAAGCGTAAAGTGCACGCTGACGTGAAGCGCTTCGCCAGCCCGCGGGTCGCTCGCCAACGCTCGTTGCAGGATATGCTCGACGTTGCTCGTGAGCTCGGCGCTGCTCGGGCAGTCTTCAGCGCCGCTCTCGCGTTCGACTTCGAGCGCGGCGCCGAGTGGAGCGCACTTGGCCGGGCGCGAGCTAAACAACCAGACCAGGCACAGCGCGCTCGAAAACAGCAGCGTTTGCAGGCGCGGGCTCGAGCGAATGAGAACCCTCACGCAGGCTCCGAGCGAGCCGCGCGAAGCTGGGCCCGCAGCCGGGCATCTCGGGACTTTTTGGTCTTGGCTACGATACGCAGCACGAAACCCAAGCTCAGCACGAGCCCGTACAGAAGGGGCTTACTGTGGTCCGCTTTTACACGCAAATAGAAATGAAGCACGGCCAGCACGCCGATCGGATAGGCGAGCCGGTGCAGCCGCTGCCAACGTACGAAGCCGAGCCTTGCCACCGAGCGTTTGGTCGAGGTGAGCGCCAGCGGAACCAAGAGCAAGAGCGCGCTGAACCCGAGCGCAATGAACGGCCGCTTCAGGACGTCCCGCAATACCGCACCGATGGCGAAGCCTTGATCTATCACTAGGTAGACCAGAAAGTGCAGGAGCACCGTGAAGAACGCGCACAGACCGAGCGTGCGCCGCACACGCAGCGGCCAATTCCAATCGAAAATAATTTTGAGCGGCGTGCAGGACAGCGAAGCGCTGAGCAAGACGAGTCCGAGCAGTCCGAGCTGGTTCAGTGCGGCTGCTACCGGGTTAGCGCCCAACTTGTGCTGGTAAATGCGCCACGCGATCCAAGCGAACGGCACGAGCGAGCCAGTGACGACGGCGGGGTTTAGCCAGTTGAGCTTGGGCTTTGCCACTCAAAAATACCGCGCGAGGTCCATGCCTCGGTAGAGCTCCGCGACGTACTCGCCGTAGCCGTTGAAGGGCAGAGTTTTTCTGCGCGAGAGCTCGCCGATACGCCGTTCCGTCGCTTGGCTCCAGCGCGGGTGGTCGACTTCTGGATTCACGTTCGCGTAGAAGCCGTACTCCGACGGGGCCGCGTGCGCCCAGGTGGTGTCGGGCTCGGTTTCTTGAAAGCGGATCTCGACCAACGATTTTCCGCCTTTGAAGCCGTACTTCCAAGGCACGACGAGCCGCAGCGGCGCGCCGTTTTGGCCGGGCAGCGGCGCGCCGTACAAGCCGAGCGCCATGAAGGCCAGCGGGTTCATCGCTTCGTCGATGCGGAGGCCCTCGACGTACGGCCAAGGTAAGACGCGGCTGTCCTGATTCGGAAGCTGTTCCGGGTCGAGAAGTGTCGTGAAGCGCACGTACTTCGCGCGCGAGGTTGGCTCGAGTCGCTTGACGAGATCAGCCAGCGGAAAGCCGAGCCAAGGGATCACCATCGACCAGGCCTCGACGCAGCGCATGCGGTACACGCGCTCTTCCAGCCCAAACCAGCTGATCAGAGTGTCGATGTCCAGCGTGCGCTCTCTGCTGACCTCGCCCGCGACGCGCACCGTCCACGGTCGAGGCTTGAGACGAAAACCCGACGCGGCCGGCTCGGACTTCGAGAGCCCGAGCTCGTAATAGTTGTTGTACGTCGTGATGTCCTCGTACGACGTTTGGGGCTCAGAGCTGGCAAAGCGGCCGCGCTTGCTGATCTCCCACTTGGCGGCGCCCGCGGGCGCTTTCGGTAACGGCGGCGGCTTCACGGGCGGATCCGCGCTGCCCATGCTGGACAGCGACACGAGGCCCGCACCAAGTGCCGCGCTCGTCGCCAGATACAGCGCGCCCGTCTTGATGAAGTCCCGACGGCGTGCGTACAGCTCTGGCGCCGTGATCTCGGAGCTGGGCGGCGGCCGAGGGGGATCGTGCATTACCCCGCGACTCTACCAGCAAATTTCAGCCTCGGTACGCCTCGGGACAGGGTCTTAGTGGCGCAATCGAGCGAGATTTCGCGCTATTTCAGACCTCGGCTTTGGAGGTGCGTGGCAGTGCCTCGCGCGTCGCTTCGGGGATGTTCGACGCGTCGGTGCCACCAGCGAACTCTTGGCCTGCGGTGGAGGGCACGAACGGGCCGCCCGACTCTTCCTCCGTCACGCGCTCGTGTCGGTCGCCCTCGGCGTCTTCGCCCGACGTCGCTGCTTGAACGAAGCTTTCGCCGAGCTCTTCGGCGAGCTCGTCACTCGCCGCCGACGGGCCTAGGAAGGCCTTGTCGTTGTCGTGCGGGTTGTTCGCGAGCGACGCTTCGCGCAGCTTGCGTTCGTACTCGGGATCCAAGTGACCGGTGGCATCGCGACGGACAACGGGTTTCTTCGAGCTAGGCATAGTGCGGGGTTCCTCCACTTGGACTCGCTCAGGGTACTCTTCCCGACACGCCTCGCAAGCGAGCGCACGCGCATCAGCGAGACTGTGGCGTTCCTGTCGGGATGTGTCGAATCTGGCTGGCGAAACGCGTGGTTGAGTCACATGTTGGGCGAACCAATGCCGCTGCCACTGTCTGCCCTCGACCTCGTTCCGCTCGCCAGCGGAAGCACGAGCCACGCCGCCTTGGTTGCAGCCGTGGAGATCGCGCGGACCGTCGAGCGCTTGGGCTTTCAGCGCCTTTGGTACGCCGAGCATCACAACATGCCGGGCATCGCTACGACTGCACCGGAAATCCTGATCGCGCACGTAGGTCAGGTAACCAGCCGAGTGCGCCTCGGTGCCGGCGGGGTCATGCTGCCCAATCACTCGCCGTTGAAAGTCGCGGAGTCCTATCGCCTGCTCGAAGCGTTGCATCCCGGGCGGATCGACCTGGGCATTGGTCGTGCGCCGGGCACTGATCCGCTGACCGCGTTGGCCCTGCGCCGCTCGCGCAACGCACCCCTAGCGGACGATTTTCTCACTCAGCTGGCGGAGCTAAGCGGCTTCGGTGAAGGCTCGTTGCCGCCGAGTCACCCCTTCGCAAAAATCCGCGCTATGCCGGATGACGTACCCCTGCCGCCGATCTGGCTGCTCGGTTCTAGCGACTACAGCGCCAACGTAGCGGCAGAGCTTGGTCTCGGCTTCGCGTTCGCGGGTCATTTCAGCCCTGATCCGCCCGAGCAGGCCATGCGCTTGTATCGCGAGCGCTTTCAGCCCGGCGCCTTGGCGAAACCGCACGCCATCTTGGCGCTGTCCGTGTTTTGCGCGGAGACGGAAGGCGAGGCGGAGCGCATGGCGTCCTCGGTGTTGCTGTCATTTGCGCAACTGCGCGCCGGTCAGCCGGGGCGCATGCCGAGTCCAGAACAAGCGCTCGCGCACGTGTACACGCCGGAAGAGCAAGCCACGGTTGCCCAGTTTCGCCGCCTGCAAATTCTCGGCACACCCGAGCGCGTGCGCGCCGCCATCGAACGAGTAGTCGAAAGTACGGCTGCGGACGAGGTCATGCTAGCCACGCACGCGTTCGACTCGGCGGCGCGCGTCCGTTCCTACGAGCTGGTTGCCGGCGCTTTCGCGTAACCGCTGCTTGCGCTCAGCATAGACCCTAAGCCGCCCGCCGCCGAGCCGACTGCGGGCGACGTGGGCCCATCAGCTCAGATCCCCCCGCAGCCACCCCAAGACGTGGTGTCAGTGGCAACCTTCACGCAGCGCTGAATCCCAGCACCACCAGTGCCGCCGCTGCCCATCGTGCAATCTCGAATGTCACGCTCGAGGCAGAAGCAGCCGGTTTGATCGACGAGGCGAAACAAACACTGTTTCGTCTGACCAGTGGCGGGAGCAACACAAGTAACGTTGTCGAAATTTCCGCATTCTGGAAACCAAGCAGAGTCTTGGCAATCGGTAGTCCCGGTACAGGTAATGTAGTTCGGCGGATTGGTATCGGGATGTACCGGGTGCGGAGCAGGATGATGGCCCGGAGTGGGACAGCTGGCGACGGGGCTAGCGACGTGTTCGCCGGGCGCGCAATTGATGAAG
>DATCFJ010000892.1:0-5020 GCA_036509605.1 Polyangiaceae bacterium
CCACCGGCCGATGCGCCGCCGGTGCCGGTAGCGCCGCCCGTGCCCGTGCCCGTGCCCGTGCAGGTCACGCTGTAGCTCTTGCTCTGCGAGCAGCCGTTCTTTGCCAAGGCGAGTTGGAGCGTGACCGTGCCTGCGCCAGTGCAGGTGAAGTTGGTCGACGCCGCCGTGCTGCTACCGAAGGTGCCGGTACCCGGGCCGGTGCTGGTCCACTGGATCGTCGAGCCGCTCTCGACAGCAGCGTCGAGTCCGATGGCGTGGCCAACGGCCTGGCTGTCCGGGAAGATGAACACGGAGTTGACGACTGGCGGCGTGCACGCGGTTACGCCAACACCAGTGCTGCCCGTGGTGTCCGTCGAGGCGCAGGACATGGTCACGGCGATCGTGCTCGATTGGCCCGCGGCGACGCTGAAGGTGCCCGTGCCGCCGCAAGTTCCGCCGTTGTCGGGCGACGAGAGTTTAACCTGGTAGTTCGCGCCCGCCGGGAGCGTGAGCGTGAAAGCCGCGGTGGCGCCGGAGATGCCACTCACGTCGAGGTCCTTGACGATGTTCGTCGCGGCGCCGAGCGCGCCGAGCCCGTTGCCATACACGACGACGTGCATGGTGTTGATGGTGGCGCCGCCACCGACGTCGAGTTGGAAGCCAACCGAGCCCTGATTCGCGCTCAGAGACTTGTTGTCGGGGGTGCTGGAACAGCCAGCCACAATCGCCGAGCCGGCAAGACCAGTGGCCAGCACGAGCAGGGAGATTTTACCAAAAATTGTTCTCATAACGATCCTCCTAAAAAATGCGACGCTCTTGACACAGGCGCGTTTTTTTTCTGCCCATGCGCAGCGGTCCCTCTTTCAAGTCCCGCGCCAACCTGGTTCGCCTGCCCCACTTTTTTGCAACCGGTGGTTAATGCGCAACTAATCGCTGCAGGCCGTTTTTGGTACGACACAGCTCGCGCTGCGATTTCCGATTACCGAACGGTGGTCTCCGATTTTCGGAAACCACGAGCAAAAAGGTCTTCAGAGTGGCTCAAAACAGCCACCTGAGCGCGGCTCTCACGTCAAGCAATCGCCCGGAACTTGTTGCAGAGAGAAGCTTGCGCACGAGGTATGCGGCCACTCGATGTTGGCCTGGAATTGTTTTGCCGTGGCGCTCGGGCGCGCGGCTCGAGTGAGCGGGGTACGGGCTCTCTTGGCGCTGGCAGTTTGTGTCGGGACTTTGCTCAGTACTCACGAGGCGCACGCCTTCGCTTGGATGATTCGTCACGACTACCAAAGCTGTACGCCGTGCCACGTGGACCCATCGGGTTCCGGCATCCTCACCGCGTACGGCCGAGCCATCGCAGACGAAGTGGTGCGCACTCACTTTCGTGACGAACCCGGTCAAAGCGCGGACGACTCGCCCAGTCCGCAATTTCTTTGGGGCCTCACCCCGCTTCCTGAAGGACTCGCGTTGCAGGGCGATATTCGTTATCTGCGACTCTATCAAAAGGTGAAGCATGCGCCCGAGCAAACGCTCGGCATCTGGATGCAGGCCGATTTCGCAGCGGCGCTACAAGTAAAACACATCACCGCGTCGGTCAGCCTCGGCTACGCCGATCAGGGCGCGCTCGCAGCCGCGTTGACGCGTGCGCCGGAGAAGAACTTGGTGTCGCGCACCCATTGGGTGGGCTATTCGTTGTTGGACGACGCCTTGATGGTTCGAGCGGGCCGTATGAATCTTCCCTTCGGTTTGCGCGTCTTCGAACACACGCTTTGGGCTCGCGCGTACACACGAACGAGCACCAATGCCGATCAACAGTACGGCGTCGCTGCAGCGTACCAAACCGACAAGTTTCGCACGGAGTTGATGGCCATCGTGGGAAATTTCCAGATACGCCCCGATGCCTATCGCGAGCGCGGCTACAGCGGTTATATCGACTGGACACCCAAACCGAGAATGTCGCTCGGGTTCAGCAGTCTGATCACTTATCGCGTGCTCGATTCCGCAACGCTCAAACCCACCTGGCGACAAGCGCACGGCGTTTTTGGGCGTTGGGCGACGCCCTGGGAACCGCTGGTTGTGCAGGCAGAATGGGACTACTCACTCGAGTCTTCGCGCTACGTCCCGCAGCAGAAGGGCATGGTCGCCTTCGGCACGGCGGATGTGGAGGCACTGCCAGGCGTTCATCTGATGGGAACCCTGGAGGCGTCCACCGTTGGCACGGGTAACGTGCCCCTTTCGTGGGGCAGTTGGCTCTCCTATGCGTGGTTCTTCTTACCCCAAATGGACGTCCGACTGGACTCAATTTACCAACGCATTGGTTCAACTGCCGGTCCGGACACGGACATCTTCACGTTTCTCGCGCAAGGGCATGTCGCATTGTAAGAACACGCCGTCGTAAGAGCACGCCGTCAGCGAACTAAGACGTTGTCGAAGTTGAGCACCGCGCTGCCGGTGACGTTCGTCGGCTTACCGACGTTGAGCTCGACCAACATGGATCCTGCGGACGTCACCGCAGGCACGGTGGCCTGCAAGGTCAGCCACGAGCTGACGGTGCCCTGAATGGCCGAGGTCTCGACGTGCAGCGGAGTGCCCGAGCAATCCGTGCTCGCAAAGACACGGCCAATGACGGAACCGTAGGCGTCGACCACCGGCCCGCGCGAATACATTTGCGCGAAGATGACATAGGCGTGGTCCGGTTGAACCTTCACGCATTGAGTCGCGCCCGTGTAGATGAGCCCAGTGTCAGGACCGCTTGCGGTGCCGCGGTTCTCCACGCGAAGCGAACCCGAATTGTTGCTACCTCGCGCGTCGAGCGACTCCCAACTGATGGCGCCGCTCGCCTCGGGAGACCAGCCTTTGATATCGGCGTCGAAACCAGGATTCGTGACGACCGTCTCGGTGCAATCCAGAACCGTGTTCTGATCGAGATCGGGGCAGTCCATCGTGGGGCCCACTTCCACCTGTCCGGCATTGCCAGCCGCGAGCGCTCCCGCGCCTGTTCCTGAGAGCGAGCTGGCACCCGCGGTGATCGCGTTTGCTCCGCCGCGGGCCGCGCCACCACCGCTGTTCGCTCTCCCGCCGGCCGAGCTTCCTCCATGCGAGCTCCCTCCGGCCGCACTCCCTGCGTCGGCGCTCCCGCCGAGATCCACGCACTGGCTCGCGTCTTGGCACAGCGAGTCGGTGCCGTTCAACAGCCGGTTGTCGAGCGCACAAGCCATGGCGGCCCAGCCGCACAGCACGAGAAACTTCGGTGAGCGACGGATCATCTGCCGCGCGCGTTATAACAGGGCGCCGCGCCGAGTACTCGTGACAAGCTGAGACCAAAAAGATGCGTTTTCGGAGACAATCCGTGGGCGAATGAGCATCTCACTCCACCTGAGCTCGGGCGTGACTCAAGCGCCGGTTCCCCGATTCATTCGAGCCAGTGTGTTTCTTCGGTGCGACGCGCCGAATGCAACGCTGACGTCACGATAACCTTACCGCCAATTCTCTGCCCGAGCGTGGACGAGACTCGTCAGAGAGAGTACACGAGTCAAGACCCGGCTCGACCCACCGATGCAACCGCTACCTTGTTTTGTGATTTCGCTCACGAGCCTAGTTCTGCTCGCGGCCTGCGGCTCGGGGGAGCAGCAGAGCGCCGGCGACCTGTGCGGCAACGGCGTGCTCGATCCCGGGGAGACGTGCGACGACGGCAATCGCTTCAACGGTGACAATTGTCCGGCGAACTGCCGAGGCTCATTCACATCTTTCGATGTGGCTACCAATCATTGCCCCGAGCTCACGCAGATGAGTATCTTGCCCGCAACGGCTGCGGTCCACGAGACGATATCGCTATCTGCGCTCGCCAATGACGCGGATGGCGACGAGGTTTTCTACGACTGGACCGGCACCGGTGGCCTATTGAGCCACGATCCGAGCTCGAACCACGCGAGCTACCAATGCGGCTTTCCCGGCGTCCACTTGCTGACGCTCTGGCTATTCGACACCCAGGGTTGCGTCACGACGGCGCCCCTCCAGGTCACCTGTGACTGAACCTAGGGCGAATCCATGTCGGTCTTCCCGCAAGATTGATCACATCTTGGGTCGCGGCGCGCTCGCCTTCGCGATGATGGATCGGCGCCTTTCCGCGCGCCCCAGATGCAAAGTCTTACATAGGACGCGCTTCTGCGGCGTCTAGGATGCCCGTGAGCACCTCGATCTATGTCGGAAGGCCGACGTAGATCGGCTCCCACGCGAGGGCACGAGACCGTCCCTAGCGCTCGCGCGAGTCTCAAGCCATGATTCTGGCAAGCGGCCCGCACTCACGTCGAAATCTGGTGCTGGCGCGCTTAAAAGTCGCCGCGCACGGCTACGTTCCACGACCCGCTGGGATCGAAGCCAGTCGTCGCGCGAAGCGCACCGGGCCGCGGCGAAGTGAAATACAAGACCGCCGCACTGGTCAACGCGGCAGCGCCCACACCAAAGCCGACGTACGACCAAGTCCGCGCCGTGCGCGCATTCGAGATGAAAGTCGCGTGCTGCGAGATATCCGTGTCCGAACAGCCGACGCTCGTCGGGCAGACGTGCTTGGCGTCGTGATTGTCTGCCAGTGCCTGCAGGCCGAAGCCAACACCCACAATCGTTGCTCCGATCCCGACGCCGCCCAAAACCAACGCGACTCGCCGCGCATTGCGACCGCGATTCGGATCGGTATCCGCGAGGGGCTCGCTAGGCGTCAGCGGCCGCACCGGCACGATAACAGGTGCGGCGCTCGGTCGGTGCGTTTCGCCACCTGGCGCGTCCTCGAGACCCGGCACCGTGACGATGGCGAACATGCCAGCCTTGGGTACGTCGATGTCTTTCGTCCACGTCTTCTTGCCGGGAGCGCTGGCCGTGATTCGATGTTTGCCCGGAGGAATCGCGAGCAACTCCTTCGCTTCCGCGCCACTTAGCGCGCGCCCGTCGAGGAAAATATCCGCCTGCGGCGCATCTTGATCGATTTGTAGGTGAGCGAGCTTTTCGTCGATGGCCACCGCGCGATCGCGCGCCAGCCGTTCGCGATCGGCTT
>DATCFJ010000893.1:0-13308 GCA_036509605.1 Polyangiaceae bacterium
CCTTTCGCGAAGAGGCCTAGGTCCTGAGCGCGGAATAGGTACGGGTTCTTGTCTGCCTCAAGGGGCACCTCGACGACCGCGCCGGTAGTCACGAGCTCGATCATCCGCCTCGGCCAGCCGAGGGGCGTGTCGATCGCGACGGTGAGATGCCGAGTCGCGGCGGGCGGTACGGCAACCCGCCGGAGCAGTGCCTCGACGAGTGCGCTTCCTTCATGAGCGACGAGCAGATCGCGGACGTTGCCGCGCCAAGGCTTGCCAACAACGACGGGGCTCCCCCGGCCGATCTCGAGCGCGCACAGCGCGTCTCGGCTAACCCGGTTCCGATCGCAGTTCCAGGCACCGACGTCCCAGCCAAGAAAAAGATCGCTCATCGCGGTCGCGTCTCGTTACGTGGTCACGAAGAGGGCGTCGAAGTCGGCGGCCCTCATACCGAAGAGCGTCAGCGCGCGCTCATGGATCGACTTCGTCCGCTCCTCGAGCATCGCGGAGAACTGTCCAGGCTGAAGGAGATCCCAGATCAGTAGACGCTCCTTGAGGTCGTCGTCCGAATATGGTGGCTGGTCGCCGGGCTTCTTGAACCACTCATGTGGCGCGGTGTCGGACTTGTTGAGGTTGTCCTTGCCACGGAGGAAGTGGAAGTTTGCGTAGTGGTTCGTCTTCGCAGAGGGCGAGCCCTGTTTCTCCAACGTGGCCCGCGGGAAGATGTGATCGCGCTGCAAGTTCTCTGGGTTGTTGTCCAGCGTTATGCCACCGTGCGCAATATTGAGCGCCAGATCGAGGTGCCGCGACAGCAGCGTCTCGAGCGAGTTCACGCCGTATTGCGCTGAGACAAGTCGCGCGAGCTTTTCCAGCGGAAATGGCTGTCCCTTTACGCATTCCTTCCGCGAGAACGCGCCCATGCGGGCCTCGGCGCCAGCGAAGATGCCACTCATCAAGGCTGCATAGACCGCGACCGCCAGGCGACGCTTCTCGGCAGGTCCCGGTGTCGGGTTCGCAACGAAATAGAGGACGAACGGGAGCAGCGAGTTGTGCCCGCCGCGGAAGAACCTTTCCGAGGTGATCTTGCATTCGTCCATCAGCAGGAGCGTCAGCGACTTCCATGCTGCCTGCACTGCTGGTAACAGCTGCGGAAGGTCGGTCGCGAGGTTCTCGACGCGCCCGCGATCAGCGACGAGGCGATCGAAACGAGTCTCCGAACCCTTTGCGAGCAGCAAGCTCTTGAGCACATCGTCGCGGGTGATGTTGAAGGGGCGCGCGTCGTTGATGTCCTTCACAGCTCGGTACAGCTCGGGCTGGATGTCATTCCACTTCAGGTCCAGCAGACTCATGAGCAGGTCGGACTTCTGCAGGACCAAACCACCCGAGTTCACGCGGACGAAGACCTCGAGGATCTCCTCGATGAGCATTGGCTCGCCGGCATCCTCGTCAATGAGATGGATCTGGAGCGCCGTCTTACTCGCGAGCACGGTTGCACCCTGCAGGTAGCTCGTGGTCATGCGTGTCGTTTGCGCGGTATCCAATCCGAGCTCGCCCGCCTTCTGTGTCGCGATGACGCCGGCTCGCGCAGCTGCGAGCTTCGTCAAGTCCTGGAACTTCACGAATACCGCTCGCTCTAGCGCGCCGTTCTTTTCACCTGCGGGTCGCGGCCATACGTTCAGCTCCTTCGCTTCCTTCTCTGTCAGGAAGCGGCAGTCCCAGTACGAGTCGCCCGGATCCTTATCGCCCTTCACTCCACTCAGCACGTCCAAGAACAGTTTCTTGCCGTCGTACGTGCCCGCAATCGCGACAAAGAGACTCGTAAGTCGCTGCTGGCCGTCTAAGACCAAGTACCGCTCGGTGGAATTGTCGCTATCGAAGTCGACGGTGATGCCGGCGTCAGGCTGCACGTCCTTCTCGAAGCGGCGGAACCGCTGCATCGTGGCGGTCTTCCAGAGAAGGGCCGTCCCAAGCGGGAACCCCCGCAACATACTGTCGACCAGCTTCGTGATCCGATCGTCCTTCCAGACGAAGGGGCGTTGCATCGCCGGGAGGACGATCTTGCCGGCCTCGATCTGCGCCATCACGCCGTTCAGCGTCGGGTCAAACATGTTGTAGCGCTCCTCGTGAGTTTAGCAGCCAAGGTACCATGGGCCGCCTAACGCCCCAAGCTCCGTCGCCCTGACGATGGCCACTCGGGGCTTCGGTTCAGAACGCTGGTGGTGCGGTAGACTTCGAAACAAGGGGCCGGAATAGGTCATAGATTGGCAACAGCACCTCGACGTCCGCAGCCGCGTACGCGAGCTGCTCAGCAGACAATGGGCGGCGGGCCCAGGTTGAAGTCTGGGCGCTCTTATCGAGTGTGAAGCCCAATTCTCGCTCGCACACGGCCCGGAGACTGTGACCGCCGAGGGCATCACGTCCGCGCAGATTTCGCGACGCCGTAAGCGTGTCGAAATCGTTGATGAGGTTGTACCCGAGGCGAGCAAACACCCCGCGCTCGAACGAAGCGTTGTGCACGACCTTAACGACAGCGTGGCTCTCAAGCACGCCACGCAGTGGCTCGAGCGTCGGTAGCGCGAGCGGGTCGATCATCACCACGCGGCCGGGTACGCCGAGCTGGATGAGGCACAGAGCGTGGGTATCGAGTGTGGTCTCAACGTCCAGCGCAACGATGGGCGCTTGTGCGAGTTCGCGGCAAATCGCCTCGAACTCCTGCTCTCCGTCGATGAACAATGCCGGATTGCGCGCTCTGTATGCCGCCACGACTCCAGGCGAAGCGTCGGGGACCAACGCCGGTCCGTTGTTGAGGGCGATGTCTACGCGTCGCCCGCCGCCGATTGCGCCAATGCGTTCACCGCCGACTCGAACGGTGCCGAGAAAACGCAACGTACCGGGCACGTCGAGCAGTCTCTCCGCGAGCAGGCGGTCCTCCGCGTGCTGTGGAAGGCAAGGCTGAAACTTGCTGAGGCGCCCCCGAGCGAGGTCGTGAGCACGCTCGGGGGCCAGCGTCTCCCAGTCGAGGTTTCGCAGCTGTCGTACGGCGTCGCGCGCCTTGATGATCCCCGCAGCTTTGGACTTCAGCGTGAGGTTCCCAGCAATCCACTTGTCGCCGGTCAGGACCTCTAGGCCCGCGGCCAGCAAGCGGTTAACGCCGCCGCCTGCGAACGTGTGCCACTGAACGTTCTCGCCCTGGTCTTCCAGTGAGGCGGTGCCCTCCTCGAGCAGTCCCTCATACCCAACACGAAGCTCGTCCAGGGTTCGTTGCGCGACCGTCGACAACCAGGCGGTTTCGGGCCCCGGCGCCATGAGCGATTGCATCATCGCACGGCACAGAGGTTGTGAAAGGACGCCGCCCATTCCGAGCCAGGTCGGGACTTGCCCGCGCTCTGCGGGACGAACATCGAGAATCGCCTTGCCCCAATCGACGTGCGCCACCTGCCAGGCACGGCCACCGAGACGAAAGCAGAGCGCCCCTTCCCGTTCATCATGGCCTTGAACGAACCATGCGCTGACATGGCCGACTTCCTCGCGGCCACTCTGCACCCGTAGCATCGGCGGAGAAGAGAAGACGGCGTACAATTCGAAAAAATTCTTTCGCCCGTACAACCGCTCGCCACGTTGGCCGAGAGAGAGCAACCCGTCCGCCTCATACAGAATCTGCCGCTCCACCATGGTGTCGACCAGCTCGTGCACCGAGTGCTCGCGGAGCGACGCGAACGGCCAGGCCTCGCCGAGCATCGGCAGTACGGCGTGGCGTGAGATACCCCCCTCTTGGAGCGTCAGGGCTAGGATCTGGTGTGCCAGAACGTGGAGTGCTCCCTCGGCGGGCGCCACGTCCTCGACCCAGCCGCTCTCGGCGAGCCGCATAAGCGCCACCGCTTGCAGCAGCGACTCCGGGGTGAGGCAGAAAAATGTGCAGTTGGATCGGCTTCCTGCCCGGCGCCCTGTTCGCCCAATCCGCTGCAAAAATGAGGCGACAGACCCCGGGGCGTCCACCTGAATGACCTGGTCGAGGTCCCCGACGTCGATGCCCAGCTCCATGGTGGAGGTGGCGACGATCGCGGTGTTCGAGCCGTGAGTGAAACGCTCCTCCGCGAGCGTGCGATCGGCACGGCTCACCGAGCTGTGATGTATGAACACGTCCACGCCCGAACCGCCAAGAGCTTGCGCAACTTTCTCGGCACGCGAGCGGCTCTCCACAAAGATCAAGCTCTTTCGACCGCGAGCAAGGGTCGCGATGCGAGCCGCGGCGTCGGTGAGATCCTCAGCAAAATCGAGATGCAGATCGCGAATCGCCGCGGATCGAGGCGGATCCACAAGCCGAAATGGCCGCTGGCTTGAGCCTTGAAGCCACTGCCCTATGACCTGGGGGTTTCCAACGGTCGCTGAAAGGCCAATCCGCTGAATATCTCGGCCGCAAAACGCGCTCAGACGCTCTAGAAGCGAAATGAGGTGCGCACCGCGATCGTCGCCCGCGAAAGCATGTACCTCGTCAACGACGACGGTTCCCAAATTCGCAAACAGCGCGCGGGCGTCCGTCTTCGCACTGATCAGCATCACCTCGATTGATTCAGGCGTTGTCAGTAGAACGTGAGCCGGGTCACGGCGGAACTTGTCCTTCGCCGAGGCCGACACGTCGCCGTGCCACTTGAAGACGTCGAGTCCAACCATCCGCGCGTACTGGCGGAGGCGCTCCTCCTGATTGTTCAGGAGTGCCTTGATGGGACATACATACAACACCGAAACGGGCTTGCGCTGCTCGGTGAGTATTTGCGACAGAACGGGAAAGATCGCGGCCTCCGTCTTCCCGCCTGCAGTCGGAGCGAGCACCACCGAGTTTGCCCCATCGAGCACTGCGTCGATCGTCAGCGACTGCACTGGCCTCAGCTCGCGCCAGCCGAGATCATTCACGATCGCGTGCTGCAAATGCGGGTGCAGGCGAAACAGTGACACGATACCTAACCGTCCAACCGGTGCGGCGGGGGGGCGTCCTCGCTGTCCGCTTCCGGCTCCACGAAGGCCCGACCTTCTTTCGCCGCAACCTCTTCCGCACTGAGCACCTGCGCGTCGAGCGACAGTTTGTAGTGCGCAGCAGGGTCGTACGCCTCGTGCTGCTCGACGCGGTCGATCACATCCACTAGCTCGCGTAAGAAGATTCGCGGGGCCACCGTCACTTTGCCGCCAAAACCGGCGGTGACTTGGTTTACCAGGCCCACCAGGAAGGCATCGGAGACCCGTTCAAGCACGCGCTCGAGGTGTTTGGCGGGGTACAGATCGCGAACCCGACGGCCCACTTCGAGTAGCCGCTCGGCGTCGAACGAATGAAGCCGAACCTGAGGGGCGCGAAGGTTGTCGAAGCGCGCGTCGTCAGCAAACGTCACGTTCACTCGCTGATGCAGCGCAGTGAGGCCCTTGAGCCCCTTGTAACCCTCGAAAAAGTCACGCGTCCCCGTGATGACAAGGTAGAGCCCCTGCAACTGCTCTCCTGCCAGCTGGTCCATTAGCTGCCTGAGCGCGTTGAGCGCTTTCTCGCGGGTCTGCGAGTTCATGCGCTGAATGGTTTCGACCTCGTCGAGGACGACGACCAAGCCAGGACGATCTGTCTGACGCAGTAAACACAGCAAGCCCGAGAGAAACGTTAGCGCCGCTTGCCCATCGAGCTTTCCGCGGATACCTGCCTTCGCCATGATGGTCGAGCTGACGTGCGGCTGGCCGGCGAGCCACGCGATCAATCCCTGCGCGGTGCCGAAGTCACCCACGTACATGGCGCGGTGGTAGGCCCGGAGCACTGCCGGGAAGGTTTGGTTCTGCTTGGCAAGGTCGGCCAGCTTGTCTTCGAGTCGCTTTTCCGTGGCGTCAGCCAATCGGGGATCGTCTTCGGCGATTCCTTCCAGGCGCTGAACCTCGTCACCCACTTGGTACAGCCACGCATCCACGATGGATTGGAAGGCGCCTGAGCCATCTGCAGCCGTTTCGAGGCGTTCAATGAGACGGCGATATACGGTCTCCAGGTGATGCAACGGTGTGTCATTGATCGAGATCTGTACTTCGGACGTGGCGAAACCACGCTCTCTTGCGCGCGCGCACAGAAGCCGCGTCGCAAACGTCTTGCCGCTCCCGTACTCGCCGCGAATCCACTTCGACATTCCTTTGCCGGTCGCAACGAAGTCGAGCTCCTGGCCAATTGCAACCATGAGCGCATCCATGCCGGTGGCGAGGTGGTGCAGCTCGCGACGCGGCACCAATCCGCCCCGCAAGGCCTGCACGATGTCTTCAGCGTCACGGCGATTCATGGGGCTCCTTCGTCGACCGCCTGATAGCGATAGAGACGGTCGTTGTCCGAAAGCACCTCGAAGGTGATGCACGGGTAGTTGAGCTCGAAGAGCTTGCGGATGAGCTGATGCATGAAACCCGAGGCACGATTGGGAGGCTTCTTGAAATGCTGAGCGAGGGCGCTGAGACGCACGGATTGGTTCTGTTGTAGCAGCGCCACGGCGCGTTTCTCTTCGTCGGTGAGGGATTCGAGTTTGGGGTTCAGGTTGAGCGACGGCGCGCTCGCGACCGCGCGCGGCACTTCAGCTCGCGCGGGGTCCACTCGGGGCGGTTCGACGCGAAGCGCTTCGTCAGCGGACCACCACCAGGACGGCGCGCTCGGTCGGCCTTCTTGCGCGCCCCGCACGCGGCCCAGGAACGCGAGAGGAACGGCCACCTCTTCAAGGGACGCACCGCCATGGAAGCCGCGGCTTTGGGGACCAACCCAGCCCCCGAAGCGCGTGAGCAGATGGAGTGGCTGACGGGGTAGCGGACCATTTCGGAAAGCAACCGCCCCTGGCACCGCCTCCGCGCTGAAACGCTGGCCCAACCCGGACGGCGCGGCTTTGCGCTCTGGAGCGACGAACGGCGTGTGTCCGTGATCCGCCGTCACGAGCACACACCAGCCCTCGGCGATCGCTGCCTGGACGACCTCCGCAGCGCCGCTGCCGAGCGCGCCGAGCGACCAACAAGGCAGAGTGGTCGTCTCTTTGCTCGACAGGGCGTCATCTACTCCGTTGAGCACGGCGGCGACGACCCGCAGGTCTTTGCCTTGCAGCGCATCCAAGAGTGGCTGTGCCGCCCCGCCCAGATCACCCTTCAAGAACAAGCGGCGAGGGGTATCCCCCAGCGCCGAATTGCGTTTCCACGCGATCTGATCGGCAGTGGCGTTCGCGACCGCCGACTCCGTGTCGTCGAGAGCCGCGTTGCCGGGAATTTCCCCGGCGAAGAGCGCGCGCCGCGAGTGACTGGTCACTGTGGGCAAGGGCGAGATCGCGACGCCGAACGCGTTCATCGCCGAGAGGTCGTCGCGCAACACAGCATCGTGCACCTCGGGCAGGGCGAGCCCGATCCCGCGTTCGGCCGGTATCGCGTCGAGGATTTCCAAGAACGAAGCGAGATCGCAGCCGTCCAGCACCAGTAAGAAAACTCGACTTCCATCGTCGACGAGCCGCCGAACGACGCAGCGGGTGAGCTGATGTAGCGCGAGCGGTTTCGTTGCGTCCGAGCTCCTCGCCAAGCTCGCCCAATGCTTCGCCAGTGTTTCGGCGAAGCGCGCGTTGAGAACGTCGCGCCGACTCACCCAATCCGCCAGAACGCGCCCTGCCGGGTCACCGAGCCACGCAGGGAGAGCATCCAGCCTTCGACGAACTCGTCGATACGCTAGGTCCGCCCATGCAACGTCTTGGAGCGCATGCCTGAACCAAGCGTAAGGCGCGTCATCGGGCGGCGCAACGAGACGCTGGAAGCGTCCCAGGCGCGCAAGCGCTGCCACGACCTCCACGCTGTCGTTCAGGTCCGCGGCGTGCATGTTGCGCTTCAGCTTTTCGATCTCGATGTCGTCGGGCGGTCGCCCGTTGGCGGCATCGTTCGCCATCTGAGTCAGCACCCCCTCAAGCGGAAGACGTAGCAAACGGTGACGGTCGGCCTCCAAGGGGACTTGCCGAGCCGCTCGCTCGGCTTCGATGAGCGTCTCACGAGCGCGGGCGGGCGACCTCCGCCAGACCTCACGCAGTGCCGCATCGACCAGTTCGACGACCTGACTATGCTCCGCGGCAGCAACGCCGGGGATCGCCGGTGCCAGCGCGGCGCCAGCAGGCGACGCTAGGAGCGCCCCCGCCGTACATAGCAGCGCCAAGCTGCCGTCGGTTAAGGCCCACGCAAGCCACCCGCCGGTTCGAGGCTGTGCCTCGACGAGCGCAGCTCCGACGAGCGTTGGAGCCCGAAAAGTGGGCGCGCCTTCCAAGATCCACCGAGCCAGCAACTCCCAGTCGCGCTCGCGGTCGAGTCGTGCTGCGCCGAGCGCCGCGCCGACCAGGACGGAACGCACTTCGCGTGCCGTGACCAGCTCACCTAAGCTCCAATGGCCTGCAGTAGTGCGCAGCGTGTCGAGCGAGTCAAACACGCCCTGGGCGAGGTTCTCGTCTACGAGTGCTTCACAGAATCGCCCCGACACTCCCGCCACTAGATCGTCCGCCCGAACTTCCAGGATGCGGCTCAGGTAAGTTCGGCCGGTAATGTCCATCGGCAAGGGTGGGAAATCCGGCGGAACAATCGCGATCAACCGGTCTGCTTCGGGCAGCGCGTCCCGCAAGGTGAGCTCACCCGTGACGCGCACCACACGCCACGGCTCAGCCTTGACGTTGATGCTTGTACCGACGTCGGCGATGGCCGGGCTCTCGCGTACGAGCACCAAATCAGCGGTAAGCGGCACGGCTTGAAGCAGCCGCCGCAGCATCCACTCAAGTATGTTGTCGCCGACCGTCACGACTCCCCCGGCTCGAACGCATCGATCACGATGCGGACTCGAACCTGCCCAACACCAGGGGTGTCCCGGAGCATCTGCACCAGCTCCGCTTGCACGGAGGCCGCAATCGTCTCGCGCGTGGCGGTTATAGTCCGACTGCGCGCCTGTTCGGCTCGCTCCTTCTCCCGCTGTATCGCTAGCTGCCGCTCGGCCTCATCACGCGCTCGGCGCTCAGCTTCCGCTCGCTCATGCTCTGCTTCGGCGCGTCGTCGCTCCGATTCAGCCCGTTCGCGCTCTTGCTGCGCCTGTTGCTCGGCTGCACCCGTACGTTCGCTCTGCTCACGGGCTCGCCGGGCCGCATCTTCGGCAACCGCGGCATAGCGCCGCTTTGCTTCGTCCACCCACGGCCCGGCTCGCTCGGAGAGCAAAGCGACCGTGACGGGGTCGCTCAGCAGGTTCCGGAGGCGTACGACCACAGTCGTCCGGTCCTCGTCGCCGCCTTCGGCTTCCAGATGTTTGAAGGCGTTGCGTTGCCCGCTGATGGACGTCAATGCAGCCGCCTCCTCAGGCAAAGTCGTTCGCAGCCGGACGAAGGCGTCGAGCCGGGGGTCGGCGTGCAAGGCCGCGAGCCGCCGAGCACGCGAAGCGTTGACCACGTCCGAAAGTAGTTCGTCGAGCCAGGCGGACAATTCGGAAGCCGTTTGAACGCGAGCCGAAGTGCCAGCCGACATGCCCGCCCACACGCATACCTCGCGCAGCCGCGTGTCGAAGTCTCTCACGTGCTCACGCAGGTCACGACCCTTCTTGGCGACGTCACGACACAACTTGGCTTGCTCGGGCGGGCTCGGCAGGTCCGCCTGGCCGCGGTGGTCGAGCAGTCGGTCGGCGACGCGCAACGCCTTGTCCCATGTTGGCGCGTCCACCACGTCTTCCTTTACGAGGCGGAAGCGATCCTTGATGTCCGTTAGCCCGTGTACCGTTTCGCTGCGATCGCCGCTCTGCGCCTCGAAGCCCGCGACCTGCAGCAGGTAGTAGAGGAAGAAATTCGCTACTTCTTTAGTAAGGCCAAAACCCCACCTTTCAGCACCCTCCGCATCCGCCCCGAGCGCGGCACGGAGATCTTGCGCTTCGAACTGCCGCTTGGTGCCGATCCATCCATTGATGGCCGAGAGGTAGCGACCATCCGTGCGGCGCGTGATGCCTGATGGCCCTTTGTGAGCGATCTCCAGAGGCAGCAGGATGGCGTCCACGTAGGGCATCTGCGCTCCGGGCATGTCGACCGTTGCCCCAGTCTGTGCAGCGCGGATCACGAGGTCGACGACGACTGACAGCTCCGCCGGAGTGACGCGCCGCGGAAACGGGGGATGGTTCGGGTACCGCTTGTCGAGGATCGACTTCGCCAGCCGTTGCAACGCGCTTGTGAGCTCAAGCCCCGCTGGGTCGATCCCGTCGAGCGCGGCCTTCATGCCAAAGATCTGCCCGCGTTCGAAGAACAAGCGCCGCACGGCCTCGGCAAGCTGTCGTCGTCGATCGGCCAGGTAGCCCTCCAGCATCCGCGAAGCGGCGTCCGCCTCCTTGGGGCTCAGGTCCTGGTAGGCCATGCGCGGGTCCTGCCGAATTAGGTCGACGGCAGCGGCGTTTGTCAGAGCATCAAACTCGTTGGGGTCGAGGTGGTCGGGAAGCCACGTGAGCGTCCAGTGTGAACTGCGGCCCCGCGCGCGCCGACAGTTGTCGATGTCATCCTCCCGCGAGCGGCCCGCTTCCTCGTCGAACGGGTAGTCAACGACGATCAGAAATTCGTCCTTTGCCGGATCGAATTCGTTGAGTTGCCCGGCGTACGACAGCGTTCGAACGTTGGCCAGCTTTACTCGGCCCCGGCGTTTGGTTCCGTTCCAGAGGACTTCAAGCGTGCCCTCGTTCGACGTACCCAAATCCAGCCCGATCTCCTGGATGAGGAGCGTCCGCATGTAGGCGAAGCGGTGCGCATGCCCAACTTGAGCGCGCGCTGTGTTGAGCACCCGTTCGATATCCAGCTGCTCGATCTTGATGCTGATGGTCGGATCCGTGTCGCCCGTTACTTGGACGTGCGGCGCGACGCCGTTGAGCGCCCGGAACCAAGACGCGACCTTGCTGATCCCAGTGCGCGGGACCAACGCACGGATATCAGTCTCGTTCAGGTGCAGCAACACAGAGGCAGTTAGGCGGTCACCCAGTGCGTGACCGTCCGGAAAATACCCACGCTCCGAGAGCTGACACAGCAGCACCGACCGGACCACCTGTTGCAGCTGGTGCAAGGTGGTGCCCGCGTCCCGTGCAACCACCTCAAGCTTGGGCTCAAGGCGAAGCCAGGTTTCGTAGGTGTCAGCTAATCGCTGGCACAGCTTGCTGGACGTGTTCTGCTTCACATAGGCAACGTTTTCCGGCTCGAACACGAAGTCCCACAAGGCCCCGACTGGAATGAACTGACCGACCTCTAGGTCTGCGTGGCGATTGAGCAGTCGATACAACGCCGCGATTGCGGTGCGATTGCGCGACAAGGCCTGCGTGACGTCGACCAGGATCCGCAGCAGCGCCGGGTTGAACGGATACAGTCTGCGGACGAACTCCATGGGCAGCCCGCCTGAGAGCCCACCGATCGCCTCCCCGTGTTTGTGGAAGGCGGCATCGATCGCAGACTCAAACGCCTTTCGTTCCTCCGGCTTCAGATCCGGTCGACGTGCGAGCACACGCTCAGCCGCGACTTCGTAGAGATCCTGATCTTCGAGCTCCAGCTGAGGCTGAAAGCGGTCGCGAATGAAACCCAGCTGATCTTGGAAGTCCTTCTGCGAAAGGTCTTCTGGGCAGGTGCGTGCGATATCCATTTGCACAGCCACCGCGACGAAGAACGGTAGAACTCGCGCGGCGTCATGGTCGACCAACGCTGACAGATGATTGATCTCGTTCACGTAGTCTGCCCGTGAACGGCCACGAATCCAGATCACGAGTTCGTCAATCAGCCAGCTGATAGCGGTGTAGCCATGTTCCTGGGCGTGGCGGGCGATGCGGTCCAGGCCCTGCCGAGCGTCAACCCAAAGGTCGTCTGCGCGGATCGGATTCGCGCCGTGGTTGCGCCAGTTGTGCAACGCGGCTGCGAGTGCCAAGCGCTTCTCGCGATCGCCTCGGCGCAGCCGCTGATAGTATTCAACGAATAGCGCGCCGGGCATGCCCCGCGGCATCCCCGCAATGCTGTCGAACGCAGCATCATTCGCAGCCTGTTCGAGAAGGAGCTGCAGCCCGCCAAGGCGCTGCGCATCCTTGTCAATTAGCTCAAAAACACGCTCTTCATCGGTGAATACGAGCTGTGGCGTTCCCGACGGAAGCGCGCCGTTGTAGCCATCGAATAGGGCACGCACGAGCGACTGCTTGCCCATCATGTTGATGCGCACGACCAACGTGCGGTGCCGATCGATCCAGGCGTGCTTGGCGCGCAGGGCGCGCAGCGCCGAGTGCCCGAGATCGTAGACCATCTCGTCCCGCTCAAGCATCTTGCCGAGCACAGTGAGTAAGTTCGACTTACCAGAACCGAACGCGCCGTAAATGTAGCGACCAACGTCGCGGTTGTCGTCTAAACGCTCGCCAACTGCCTTGAACAACGAATCGAGTCGGTCACGGACCTTCTCGCCGACGACATACTGGCGGACGTTCTGGCGCACGCGGTCTTCGTTGTCTGAAAGGCGCGTGATGAAGGCGTCAAGGTTGGTGTCATCCTGCCACTGCAGGTGGTCGCGAATTTTCATGAGTGTAATACGCTGCCCTTGTTGCAGTTCGCGCCGACCAACACTGCACGCCAATCGAGATAGGTGGCTACACCCGCGTAGCTCCTGAGGTTCTCGAAGTGGACCTTGTAGATCATGGCGCTACTCCCCGGGGCACGAGTTGGAATCGCTTCTTGCTGCCGCGGCCACTCGCCTGCAGGTCACCGCTGGCTACTAAGTCGTCGAGTACAAGGGCGAGCTCCGCCTGGCTAAGGGCGACGAGCTCAGCAGGCGGGCCGATCGCGAGATCGGGAAGTGTGAGCTGGGCGCGTGCCGCGCCGACGCCAGGCAGCGTGGTCTGAGCCGGTTCGGCGAGGCGGCCCCGATGACGCGACCAGGCGCCGGCAGCGTCGAGGTCCTTGCCGGGTTGGAACAGCGAAGCGACCCAGGCGCGAGCAGGGAGCGATACGGTCGGCTCCGGCGGAGCAGCAACCTCCGGTTTGCCCTTTGCGCGTTTAGAATTTCCGACGCCATTGGCTTTGTTGGCCGCGGCGTCAGCGATACGATTGGCTCGCCCGGTAGCTTTGCTGTGAAGAACGATGGGCTTCCAGGCTTCGACGACCGGACACGGGCAGCGGGGCTGTCGGCAGGCTTCGCGGGCGAGCGCTTGCAGCTCGGCGTGTTCTTCGGCAGCACCCCAGCGTCGGACATCGGGCAGGCTCTCCCAAAGACCGAAGGTGACGCCGCAGCGGCGTGGATCTTCCGAGGTGGGGATGGGCAGCGGTTGCTGGGGGTCGTTTTCTGACAAATTGATCG
>DATCFJ010000894.1:0-2120 GCA_036509605.1 Polyangiaceae bacterium
ATTTGCCTGTTTGCGCTGAGTGCCGGCGTCTCCGCCTATGTCGTCGGGCGGCTGTCTGCGCTTCGGCCTTGGCTTCCGGTCTGGGCGGGTGCGCTGCTCGGCGCGTGTGTCTCAGGCTGCTTGTGGTGGGGCGTCTCTTGGCTCGAGCGTCAGGAGCCACGCGGGGCGGCCTACTTGGTGTTGCCCGCGGCGGGCGCGCTGGGCGCCACCCTGTGCGGCCTGTCCTTGTTGCTGACGCAGTACATCCGAGCCCGTCGCGTGGCCTCGGCCGGTGCTTCTGCTCGCCCCTAAAAACTCAATAAACACGGCCCCTTCGCGCGCAGATTGCTGGAGATGTCGCGCGGTGGTAGGAGGCGCGAGCCATGCAATCGACCGTGCCGGGTATTAGCGGCGAAAGTCACTCGTCCGAGTGCGCTCCGCTGCAAGAGGCCCAGAGCCCGTCCAGCATTCGTTTCTGGCTCACGCTGCTGGAGCTGGGCAAGCCAGGCGTGGCGGGGCTCGTGATGGTCACCATGCTTTGCGGCGCCTTGGTCGCGCCCGGTCCGCGCCCGCTCCTGCAGCTGCTGATCGCGATGTTTGGAACCGCGCTCGTCGTCGCAGCCGCCAACGCGCTGAACATGTACATGGAGCGCGACGTCGACGCCTTGATGCGGCGCACCGCTTCGCGCCCGCTGCCGACGGGTCGCTTGGCTCCGGAGACTGCGCTCTGGTTTGCGTTGGGCTGCGCCGTCGTTGGTCTGGCGGTGCTCGTGCTGTGGGTGAACCTGGCCAGCGCGGGCCTCGCGCTGCTCGCGCTCGTCAGCTACGTGCTGGCCTACACGCCGCTCAAGCGCAGCACGGGCTACGCGCTGCACGTGGGCGCCGTGCCTGGCGCGATTCCCCCGCTGATTGGTTGGGCCAGCATGACCGGGTCGCTCGCCCCGCGCGCGTTCCCCTTGTTTTTGATTTTGCTGGTCTGGCAGCTGCCGCACTTTCTCGCTATCGCTACCTTTCGTCGTGAGGAGTACGCGCGCGCTGGCCTCGTCGTACAGCCGAACGTGAGTGGCCTCGCAGCCACGCGGCGCTGGATTCTGATCTACTCGGCGGTGCTCTTTGCCGTGAGCTTGTCGCCCCTCGCGCTCGGCATGGCCGGCGTCTGGTACACCGCGATTGCCGTGCTGCTGAACGTCGGCTTCTTCGGTTACGCCGCGTTCGGACGAGGCAAGAAGACCCAGGAACGCTGGGCGAAGCTCTTGTTCCTCGCTTCGCTGCCGTACCTGGTTTTGATCTACGCAGCGCTCGTGATCAGCGCGATGTGAGTCGCAGCGGCGGCTCGAACGAGCCGTCCGATACCCGACCAGCGCGTGCTGAACGCTGTGCACCGCGTTTATGCTCGCGGCGTCTCTCCCAACTGGACGCTGGCGGACGTGGTGCAGGTGCTGCACAAGGGGCTCGGGCCGATGGGTGTGTTCGGTGCGCTCACGGACGAAGACGCGACGGATATCGGAATCTATCTGGCGACGCTGACGCCCGAGGACAACGGGGTGATCCCGCTGTGCGTTGCGCGATCTGGTGATATGGGTGCAGCAGGCGCAGGCGGCTCGACCAACTAGCGAGAGCAGCTAGAACATCTTAGGGGCTGAGCGGCTCGCGGCGAAGCGAGCTGCTCAGCGCGCGCGTGAACGGCGCAGCGAGGACGACGAGGACGCACGGTAGCCGCGCGCCTTCGGGCTGGGCGCGGTGCGGCTCTGCGGTGCGTCTGCGTGATCGGGCGAGAGGAACGCGAGGATTGGGCTCGTGCCCGCCGACTTCATCACCACCGGACCGATGCGGCGGGCGCGCGCCAAGAGCGAAGAATCACAGGAGCTCGTGAAGAACAGCACGCTCGGTACCTTGCGGCTCGCGATCAGGTCGCGCGCCAGATCGACGCCGTTGCCGTCGGGCAGATCGAGGTCGAGCACCGCGAAGTCGAACGTCTGCGCCAGCGTGCGCGCGGCGGTACAGGAACGGGCGATGGCGACCGCCAAGCCGCGACGAGCCAAGGTGCGAGACAAAGCACGCGCCACTGTTACGTCGTCTTCGACCACTAGCAGTCGCTGCGCTGAGCTATCCATTCGAACCCCAAATTCGTTGCGCGAGGT
>DATCFJ010000895.1:0-14204 GCA_036509605.1 Polyangiaceae bacterium
AGAGTGGAATACAGCACGCGGCGTGACGTTATCTGACTCATCATGATCCATCCCTTCGTTGTGGAGCATCACAAGTCGTGCACGCAGCGAAAGCCAATGTTGGCCTTCGGCACCGCAGGGTCCGCGGTAGCGCGTCGATACACCTTGAGCACCTGCGCAGGACTTAAGAAGCTTCCTCCACGTACGGCACGGGTCGACGAAACTGTAGTGCCGAGGCAATCAACACATGAATCTGGATATGGATCCGAGTAGTCAAGCGTCCACTCGATCACGTTGCCTTCGAGATCGGCTTGCCCGTACTTACCGTTGCCGGCGGGCACCGAGCCGACAGCAGCTGGCTGACCGCCGCTGCTGCCAGAATACACGGCGCGCGTCGCGTCGATTGAGGTGCTCGAGGGCGGGTCCGACCACGGATAGTAGCGCTGATCCGAGCCGCCAGCGGCTGCGTAGTCCCACTCCGCCTCGGTGGGAAGACGCCCGCCATCCCAAATACAGAACGCGTAGGCAACATAGAAGCTTACGCAATTTGCGGGCAACGCCTGATTGAGGTTTAGGAACGTCGCGTTAGGGTCTGTGCCGCCGCCGTCCTGCGGACACGAAAGCATCGTGAGCATGTCCTCGGACGTTGCGGGCAGTGGATAGTTGACGTCCCAGCCTGTATCGCCGACAACGCGCGGAGATTTCCCGGCACCGGCGACGGGAGGCGCGCCCTCCGAGCTGTACAGCCAATCGTAATATCGAATCAGGCGACCCACCGTGACGTCGTACTTGTCCATGGTGAACGAAGTGATGGTCGCCATGTGCGTAGCGTCGTTATCGCGCGCAAAGGTGCCGCCCTCCACCGCGAGCGACAAACAGCAACTCTCGGCGCCGCAGATCGGCGGTGGCGCCGAGCAGCTCGGAACGTTGACGCATGCGCCCTGTTTGCAAAACGCGGCGCAAGGCTGCGGCGCCTGACTCCACGCGCCGTCGACGCACGTCTTCAGATAGTTGCCGCTACAAGTTGTCTCGCTCCCTTGGCACTCGACGCACTTGCCGGAGCTTGGGTCGCACGCGGTCGGGCAATCCAGACCGTTGCCTTCGGCAGGATTTCTGAGCCACTGACCAAAGGCGTTGCACACCTGGGGCGTCTTCGGGGAATCGGGATCGCAGCGCTGCTGCGCGAGGGCGCACGCTGGCGGGCCGCCTGCGATTCCGCCGCCACCTGCATTGCCGCCGGTCGCCATCCCAGCCTGGCCACCTGTCTCTCCCGCGCCGGCCAGCGACTCGTTGCCGCCGGCTCCGGATTCACCTGCACTGCCAGCCAGCGCGCCCGCCGCGCCGCCTTGGCCCGCGTCATCCCCCATACCGGCGATGGCTCTGCCAGCGCCTGCCATGTTCACAGACCCTTCCCCAGCAGGCAGAATTGCTTGCCTGCCTTGACCTCCATTCGCAACGATCGGGCGAGGCTTTGGCTCGGAGATGTCCAGGATCTGTCCGCAACCTAGCCCGAGCAGACCAGCGAGCAGCCATCGCGACTCGCCAAAGTGACGACGCTTGGACGGAGTACGAATCTGCACTCAGAAGCTCCCGCTGAACAGCAGCCGAGACCCCGCCAACGAGACCCGCGTTCGGACCGCCTCGGCGCGCTTCTCGCCAGTTGGCCTGCGAAGCGCCTCAAGATAAAGGGTGATACTCGCTGCAGCCAAAGCTCCGCTGGCCACGAACGTCCACGTGGAGACGCGGGCTGTCGATAGCGCGTCGTTGCGCGCCTCGACGCCTCGCGGGTCGCAGCCGGTGTTGTCGCAGTGGCCGTCGGCATTCGATTCGTCGTTCTCGGACTTAGCGGAGAGCGCAAACGCGGTGCCCAAGCAGAGCCCGACGACGCTGCCGGCAGCCAGCACGAGGCTTGCTCGCTTGAGCGCCAGCGAGGAATCCCCCCTGCCGGAGTCGGTGGCTGGCAGAGGCGCAAGCTTTGGGCTCTCTTTCGGGGCCGGCCTTGGCGCGGGCGGCGCAGAATCGAGCACTGGCAGCACGAGGGTCTTCTGATCGCCCTCAGCGCGAAGCGTCACCGTATTGCTCCAAGAGACGCGCCCCGGGGCCGTCGCGACGAACGCGTGACTACCGCCGTCCATCGGGATGGGTACACCGAACGAGGCTCGCTCCAGCTCCGCACCGTCACGCGACACGTGAAAGCCGGGCAGCTCGAGCAGCTCCGGAGGCACGCTCACGGTCACACTGGAGACGCGCGCTGCCAAAGCTCGTGCGCGTTCTGTGGCCGCCGTTTGCCGATCCGCGTGCCCCTCGCGCTCGGCGAGCTGCGCCGCGGCCAGATAACTGGACCATGAAGTCGCGAGGAGCCCGGATAGCTCTTGGCAGTATGCCAACGCAAGCAGCGTGCCCGAAGCCGGGTCTTCTGCTTGGCTTTGCTGAAACTTGGAACACGCCTCGGCGTAACGCTTGTCCTTGAGGAGCGCACGGCCGGCCAGGAAGGTTTCGTCCGCCTGGCTCACGGGCGGCGGGTCGTCCGCTGACGCGTGGCGCGCAGGGAGGCCAACTAGCATTGCGACCGCCAAGATCATGAACCTTGCCATTGCAATCTATGTGCTAGTTCAATTTCAAACGCCGCGCGAGGCGGAATCAGGCCGAGCACCGTGATTAGCGTCGCTCTCCGGAAACCCGAGCGAAACTGACGGCCGGCTCTGCCTCGGCGAATAAGGGCGGCTGTACCACAAGCGACGACACCGGCCGCGACTGCCAATGCGAGACTTGGCGCTTCGCGAGCAAACACAACAGCTCGGCGCGACTCGAAACTCCGAGTCGCTGAAACGCGGAAGCCACTTGATTGGCGACAGTGCGTTTAGACGTCTGCCTCAGCTCGGCCATCTCGGCGTAGCTCTTGCCCTCGATGAGCAGGCGGGTGACCGCGTGCTCAGCGCGCGACAGGTAGCCGGCCAGCTCGCTGTCAGGTCGCGGGATGCTCACGCTTTGCCGCAACTTGCGCTGATTCTTGGCGATGGCTCGCGACTCCTGCAAAAGCGGAGCTTGCGCGTACCTAGCGTGGGCCGCCATGACGACGATGAGCGGAATCCGGGAAGGCCAACACGACAAGCCCATGAAGACGAAACATCGCCGCAGAATTTCGGCGATCCTCGATGGACACAAGTCGAAGTCGGCCGCGACCGCCTTGCGCACTCCGACAAGCAACGACTGCTCCAAGACGTCGATATCCCGCTTGCTGAGCGCCGCAGCTGAGCTCGAAGCGCGGCGTCCACGGCTCACGACCAAACTGCAAGTCTGCGCCGAAAACTGCGCCTCCTCCACCTGACATGAGCCAAGGGTGAGCTCTGTCCACAGGCGGGCGAGGCTCACGGCCTCGCCCGGAAGCCGTGAAACGATCGACCCGACGCTGCCAGCCGCTGCCACTCTGGACTCCGCCCCACAGGCGTTCCTGCCATGATCCATCGTCCGCTCCTGCTGCTCAACGCGGGTCCAAGCGCGGCCTTCTCGCCGTACCTGTTCGATACCCGCAGTCAGGGGCGCTCGTCGATCGCAGTGGCTCGCAGTTCCAGGCGTCTTGTGCTGTAATCCCTGGGGTTTCGCATGGCGAAATTGTTCGAAGAAAGCAGCAAGCGTGCCTGCGTTTTGCTATCGGAGCACCTGATCGGGCGAGGGCCGCAATGCGCGCTCCGCCTGGCCGAGAAGAATTACGTCTCGTCTCAGCACGCGGTAGTCCGCTGGGCCGGCAACTGCTGGGAGGCCTTGGACCGCGGCAGCCGCAACGGGACCCGGCTCGACGGCGCGCCGCTCGAGCCGGGTCGCGCGTACCGCTTGTCGAAAGGCTCGGTGCTCAGCTTTGGCCACCCCGAAGAACGCTGGACGCTGAGCGACGCCAGTGAACCGAAGGTGATGGCTCTGGCTCTGGACACCGGTGAAGCGCACTTCGAACACCTCGGGATGATCGGCGTGCCGTCGAACGAGAACCCCAACTGTACGTTGTTCCAAGACACCGACGGCGCGTGGAAACTGGAAGACGCCGACGGCTCGGTGCACGCGCTGCACGACGGACAGACCTTCGAATCCAACGGCCAGCGTTATGCGTTCTCCCACCCCAGCGCGAGCGACATGACCGCCGGCGTCGACCCGGACACCCTCGGCGAGCCTCCAACGCTACAATTCCTAGTCTCCTCGGACGAGGACTTCGTCGAGCTGAGCCTGCTTTACGACAAGCGCAGCGTTGCTCTCGGCTCGCGCGGTCACAACTACCTGCTGTTGACGCTCGCGCGCCAAAGGCTCGCTGATTCCGCCAACAACGTGCCTGTCAGCTCCAGCGGCTGGATGGACAAAGAGCAACTCGCCGACGGACTGCGCATCACGCCGCAACTGATCGACGGCGAGATCTTCCGTATCCGTAAGCATTTCGCCAGCCACGGACTGGCCGAGGCGGCGGTGATCATCGAGCGCCGCGCGCGCACGCGACAGATCCGCTTAGGCCTCTCGCGAGTGCGCGTCGAACGCCGCTGAGCCTTGGCTCAGTAGGCGTTCTGACGCGTTTGGCTGCCAAAAACCGTGCGCACGATGATCTGCACGTCGAACAGCAAGCTGAAGCGGCGGATGTACTCGATGTCGTGGGCGACGCGCTGCACCATCTTCTCCAGCGTGTCGGTCTCGCCTCGCCAGCCGTTCACTTGAGCCCAACCGGTGATGCCCGGCTTGACCTTGTGGCGCAGCATGTATTCGAGGATTTGCTTACGGTACTGCTGATTGTGCGTGACCGCGTGCGGCCGCGGTCCGACGACCGACATGTCGCCGCGCAGCACGTTGAAGAACTGCGGGAGCTCGTCCAGCGAGGTCCGCCGCAGGAAGGCACCGAAGCGCGTAATGCGTGAATCACCGCGCGTCGCTTGACGCACCACGGGGCCGTCTTCGGTGACGCGCATGGTGCGGAACTTGAAGACGTCGATCTCCTCGGCACCGCGGCCGTAGCGGCGCTGCTTGAACAGCGCTGGCCCAGGCGACGTGAGCTTCACGCCAGCAGCGATGGCGGCCAAAAGCGGCCAACCCGCCGCCAAAAAAGCGCTCGCGAACGCAACGTCGAAGAGGCGCTTGGCCACGCCGTCGATGCCCGTGGCCGAATGCACGACGAGATCCGCTACGTCTTCCGGCGCTAGCGAAAGCACGAGCACCAGACCCAGCAAGTAGCGTTCTTCCTCGAGATCGAACGCGTTGTCGGCGTCACACACTTCGCGCACCAGCTCGACCACATGCCGACGCTGCTCCCGAGGCAGCTCGCGAAGGGGCGCCACGGCGGCTTCGAGTTGAAAATCAGCGGGTTTGAACTCCGTAATGTGCTTCTCGAGCCAATCCGGCAAGAGCTCGCTCTCGGTCAGGCGCTTGAGAATGCGCCGCAAGGAACGCAACTCTCGGTGGCATGCGATACCGTCGGCTTGAGCCGCGGCGAGCAGTACATCAGCCACGGCGCGGAGCACTGGCTCATCTGGCGGTGGGGGCTGTGAGCTTGGGCGCAGCGCCGTCAGACGATACGAGCTCCTGAACGCCTCCGAGCGCGGGGGCAGGTCGTTCCCCCCTTCACCCGTTCGGGTGTCTCGAAGCGAGTCGCCCGTCACGGAGCGCGTGGCGTCGTCCCCGTGTCCTTCGCTGGTTCCGTGCATGGGGCGCAGAGTACGCGGAACGCGCCCGCTCGTGAAGAGCTAACGCCGTGCTCCCTGGCCCCACTACTTGCAACCCCTCGTTTCCGTTTTGGTCGCCCTCTACGCTTCGCCCTGACTCATCGCGAAGACGCTTCCGAGCCGGAAAGAGTGTCTAACTGACGAGGGCTTGGCCGCTATATCCCTGGAACGCCTCCGGGTAGACGAGCACCGCCGGAGCCGCCACTACTAGCGCTGCCCCGTTGGACGCCGGATTGGAACTCTGATTCATTGAAACGTCGGACATTGGTATTCTCTCGCAGCGGAGCCAGATTTTCGCCCGCGGTTCCCGCGCTTGCCGCCCCGCGGGTTTTGACGATCGCTTCCACACTTCATTTCCCGGGCAGCGGTCTCCCAATGCTTTTATGGCGCAACAGGCAGACGCCCGCTGGTGTCGCGCCGAGTACAACGGATTTCGATTTGGGCAGCCCTTCTGGAACATGCGGCGCGCTCTCGAGTTTGACGTGCTCGATCAATTTCACTACGTGGAAGGATTCGTGTTGAACGGGAGCTAGACTGTGCCACGTCCTCACGCTTGGCTGAGTGCAATCGCGAACGACGTAGTCGTCGATTTCACTGGTCCGCGCGCACGAAAACGGCGCGCTCGGAAATACCCACCGATGGTGCTTGGCGACCTAAGCGTGCGCAGTTACTTCGGCGTGGCATTGCCTCGCGCCCTTGTACACGCCCAAGGGCATAACCGGCACAACCACAACGCAGACCGCAGTTCCGACGAAGGACACCTCGCCAACACCGAAACCTGAGGACGCTGCGAGCTCGCTCACCAGTGGTTGGGATCTGCGTCGCAACCGTCGTGGCGGTCAGCCTCTGGCCCCATGTTCCGAGCACCGTGACCAGCATCCACCCAGAGGCGCGGCTCGCCGAAAACCGGCCACGAATGCCCTTATGCCTGCTTGTGAAGGAGTAAGTATCGCGCCAACGGTCGCTAATTGCTAACGATGAATTCTTGTGGAAGTCGCCGTGGCTCGCTCAGGTTTTAGAGTATAGCGGTGACGGCTCATCGCGATTAGTCGCAGGACTGGGAACATTGCTCCGTCACGAGCCCCGACTGCCCCGGCTCAGTTGCTCGGGAAATAGTCCGTCAGCGTGTCGGCCATGCCAGCGCGTGGCACGCCGGCATTTCCGAGCCTGGGAAGAGCTAGCCCGTCCTCCACGGTCGCGAGCAGCGAATAGTGATCGGCCTTCAGGGCACTCACGTAGCCGCCGCTCTTGGCGAACGGCGACAGCACGAAGATGGGGACTGGATCATCAGACCCACTGACGCCGCCTGATGCGTCGTCCTCGTCCCAGACTACGACGAGCAGCCCGCCTTGCTCGTAGCCTGAAGACCCGGTGATGGTGCTGACCATCGGACCAATCCAGGCGTCACCGTTCAGGATATTCTGAGCCCCCGCGGGCGTTGGGCTGTCCATGTCGTGGACGAGGTTGGGGACGATGAAACTGAAGCGAGGTGGGTGATTGGCATCCAGCGACGAGAGATTGATGACCCGCGAGCTGCAGCGTGAAGCACTGCCTCGGACGTCGTCGTAGTACAAGAAAGGGATGTGCTTTGGGGTGTAGTTGCCGCTGGCGGTCAGGCTGCATGGGGTTGCCATGTCCTCCCCGTACGCTTGCCACGACAGCTGCGCTGCCTCGAGCTGGTCGGCGATGTTCGTGACCGCAACACCGCACGAGCAGTTGGCCAACAGACTATTGCAGGTCGCGGCGCTGCAAGCCGATTGCCCAGCCGCGGAACAATCACAGCTGGCGCCTTGAGTGTCCCCGGACGTGAGCGCGAGGTAGTTGGGCACGCTTGGGTGTGCGACTCCGTGGTAGGCGGCGCCCGTCGCGTACTTGCTCTTCAGCGTCGCGAGCTGCGGAGCCCCCGTGCCACTCATCGCGCTCTGGAGTGTCCCGAGCGACGTGTTCTCCATCACGACGACGAAGACGCTGGTGAACAGCGGTATCCCGCTGTTCGTCGCGCGGCAGACCTCGAGGCTGTTCGCCGTACCGCATGCGTAGCCGGTTGGGCAGCTTCCTCCACACGGAACATGCCCGCTCCCTGCGGAGCCACCAGTCGCGTTACCCGCGGTCCCTCCGCCGGTCCCGCTGGCTCCCGCGGCCCCGCCCGAATGGCCCCCCGCAGCGGCCCCGCTGGCGCCCACAGCACCACTTGCTCCGTTGGATTCATTCGCGCCTGAGGTTCCGCCCGACGCACCATTTCCTCCAGAGCCACCGGTCACCCCACCTATCCCGGCGAGGCCACCTCCCGCGTGTGATCCTCCGAGTCCGGAGGCCGCAGTTCCGCCTGTCCCCGAGGCACCGGTCGCCCCGGACTGCGCGGACACTCCGCCCGCGTTCATGGCTCCAGAGCCATCACCTGCGTCGCTTGCGCCTGCGAGCTCCGCCGATCCACCCGAGCTCGAGGAAGCGCCGCCCGATGCAGCTGCAGGCCCGCCGTTGCCAGCGCCGTGGCCCGAGCCACCCACTGCTCCGGAGCCCGCGGCGTCGCCAACGATGCCTCCGAACCCAGCAGCGCTTCCGAGCGCTGGCGAGTGGCTATCGCCTGAAGAGCAAGCGACTTCGACCGTACCGATCAGCAGCCCGCTGAATCCCAGCCTCAAAACGGCGCCTTTTAGAGACAGGTTCATCCGGCAATCGCAGCACGCGTGATCTCCAGCTGCAAGGCTCCCGCACGGGGGCTCCCGAAAATAGACGGATCTCCATCCAGCATGCCGTGGGCGGGGCGGATTTTTTGCAATCTCCTGCTGCGAATTTACAACGGTATTGAGTACCTGGACGGTGTCGATCTGTTGCTCGTTGCCCGCGGACGAAAGAGCAAGATCGGCGGCAAGGTGCGCTCGCTCGACCTCGGCGCCCATCTCCAGGAGGCGCTGGGCGTGATTTGCTTCGAGCTGCTGACTGGAAAACTGCCATTCCAGGGCGAGACGTTGCCGCAGTTGTGCATGGCGATCAGCCTGACCCCACCGACACCGCTCAGAAACTACCGCCCCGACCTGCCGCTCGAGGTCGAGGCCATCGTGCTGCGCTGCTTGAGTAAGGATCCCGGAAAGCGCTATGCGACAGTCGCCGCATTGGCGGCCGAGCTGGTCAAATTCGCTCCGCGGCACGCGCGCTTGTCTGCCGAGCGCATTGAGCGACTGGCGCGCTCGGCGGGCTTCTCGGCGAGCGCCCTTGCGCTTCCGCCGTCGTCGGACAGCACTGCCGCCTCGACCGCTGTCGTGGCTACCACGCTCCTCCGGCACAGGATCGTTGATTTCGCTCACGACAAGGGCTTGCCGTTGGGCTGGTCTCGGAACAGATCGGTCTCGTGCTCCGACATGTCGTTGGCAAGTTGCGGCGGACTTTGACCGCCACCGCCAAAGCTGTCCGCGAAGCGCTGCGGCCGCGACCCTGCTTGACTATGGCGCGGCTGCATGACGCGCGGATGAATGTGGTAGCCAAGACAGCCCCCCGAGACCGTTGCCGTGATCACCGCTTTGGCCGATGCCGAATAGAGCTAGGCGCGTGGACCGCCGGCGCACACGCGAGTGATCCACGGAGTGCGTCCCGGACCGCGGTCAGCGCGGACTGAACCCGATCGGTCGGCGCGGCTTGGCCGGTAGCGCCATCAAATCGCGGATCGCGTCAAACACGATCCTGAATTGCGCGTCGTATTTCTTTTCAAGGGCTGTGAGCTTGCGCGCGAGTTCTGCGTTCCCGGCCAGCATCGCGCGCAGTCGCACGAAGGCGCGAACAATTTCGATACTCACTTGGATTGCGCGCGGGCTGTTCAGCACCGCGGCGAGCATGGCCACGCCGTGCTCCGTGAAAGCGTAGGGCGCGTATCGGCGCCCGCCGTGGGCCGCACTTGAGATCCCAGTTTGTGATTTCAAGTGCGCGCCCTCGTCCGCGGTGAGCTGAAACATGAAATCGCCGGGAAATCACTGGAGGTTGCGCTTCACTGCCTGCACAAGCGAGCGCGTCTCCACGCCGTAGAGCGTCGCGAGATCAGCGTCGAGGATGACACGCTCGCCACGGAGTAGCAGGATAGTACGCTCGACGTGCGCCGGGACGAGTGCTAGCCGTGACTGCGCCATGATGCTCAGCAATTGTACCGCGTTTCGACCAGAGTGGCGCGCACATTTTCGCAGCCCATGAAGCAGAAACGAAAAACAGTCACTACATCGCGCGGCACCTGACGAAGCCGTGGGAGTTCGGCGAGCGCCAGCTTTGGTACTACGACTTCGCCACGGATTGCTTCGGCGAACGTTCGTCCAAGTCGCTCTACACGACCGACGAACCATGGGATCAGGGCGTCGAGGACTTCCTCAACAAATATCTGGAAACACCGCTTTCGCAGTTCCTCGCCCGCTTCGAAAGAGATCGCAAAGCGTGCCCACGCGGTCTGAGCTGCGGGCCATGAAGCTGACCGTTCTCCTACAGCCCAGCCGTTGCGACGACAGCATTGCTGAGATTGCTCAGACGGGCGAGAGCTACACCAACACACTCGTGATGACTGCCGATCAGGTGTACAGCTTCGCGCACGTGCCATTGCGGCAGGAGTGCCTCGTCTTCCCCGATCACGGCGTTATTGCGATTCCGCTCATGGGCTCCGAGATGGCTTTCGGCGTTCCGTTTCATCCGTCGCACTTCACGGCTGCGGTGCGAAATCCGGCTAGCTTGCCGTTGAAGCAGATTGACCTCTTCCGAGAGGATCCAACTCTGATAACCGCTCTGTCGATTGGACTGGATGCTTGCAGAAGAGTCGTCATCCCGAGTTCAGCTCGGGCGACAAACGACGAAGCGGCCATGCGCGGAGCGATCAAAGAGGGCCGAGATATCTGCCTGACGCTGACCAAAGCGATGCTCGACGGGAATGCGGTGGTGCTCGACATGCTTAGCCGCGACACTCGCGATTGAGGCGTTTTTGAGTTGTTTCTCCGAGTTTGAAGGCAGCGCCCCCGGCAAGAATCGAACATGCGACCTTGGCTTTAGGAAAGCCCTGCTCGATGCGTTGCCTGCGACCACGACGACGGCGCGCCGAGGCGTGCTCCTCAACGTGTCCGGGAGGGGATCTGAGGCTTAGTGTCGCTGCTCGATCAGGCTCTCGATGAGAGCTGATGGGCCCACGTCGCCGGCAGTCGGTGCGGCTGCGGGCGGCTTCGTTTCTGTGCTGTCCGTGCTCGTGCCGCTCGACGCGCCATGCTTGTGCGGCGACGGCAGAGCCAGGGCTTTGGCGCCCGAAACACGGGCCCTTTTCGCGGGCTGGGTGAGCGGAGCGCTGACGACATTGGCGCTCGTTTGAGTGGCTATGGCTGGCGTTGCTGCGGTTTGTGCCGGTGCAGCCTGCGTGGGCACGGCCTGTATATCCGCGCGGGGGAGGGCTGCGACGGGACGGGGTCGGCTAGCGTGCAGGCCGAACCAAATCACTGAGCCAAGGATCGCGACCGTGGCTAGCGCGCCCAACGCGCGACCCGAGCCACGGTTCGGATCAGAAGCGATTTTGCGGACTAAGCTCGTGCCAGCGGAGCGTGCCGGTGCCGGATCGGCGGTGACGGGCAGCGTCGGATCGTCGTTGGCGGATCCGGGAGCCAGGCTCGTGGCTGCCCCTACGCGCGATCGCGATAGACCGGTCACGCGAGACAGGGACAAGCGTGCGTCCTCGCTGCCGAACGGGGCCAGCGCCACGGCCAGCTCGGCGGCATCGGCGTAGCGCTGATGGCGCTGTTTTTCCAGGCAGCGCGCGACGACTCGCTGGAGCCCTGCTGGCAGCGAAAGCGCGAGCGGAGTCGCCAGCGCTTCCGGCGTGGCATGCAACACCTGCGACACCAAATCGGCGTGACTTTGGCCCCGAAACGGCTGCTTACCGCTGATCAGCTCGTACAACGTGACCCCGAGCGCCCAAATGTCTGCGCGCGCGTCGACGTCTCTCGGATTTCTGAGCTGCTCGGGTGGCATGTAAATCGGCGAACCGAGCTGCGTGTCTTCCGAGTTGGTCAACGCGAAGTCTTCGGCGCGATCCGACTCCAGGGTCTTGGCGATGCCGAAATCCAGAACCTTGATCAAAGGCGTGCCGTCCGCGCGCTCGGTCAAAAATAGATTACTGGGCTTGACGTCGCGGTGGACGATGCCGCGCACGTGGCCCTCGGCAATCGCCTGCAGCGCCTGGAGCAGGTGATCGACGGCGCGCTCGGGAGGCAACGGGCCATCCTCCCTCAGCAACGCTCTAAGATCTCGTCCCTCCAGATACTCCATCACCAAGAGCGGTGTGCCGTCTGGCAGTGTGTCACTCTCCAGCAGCTTGACCACGTGCTCGCTAGTGATGCGTGTCGCTGCGCGCGCTTCGCGCAAGAAGCGCTCGCCGGCAGTGCGCGAAGACAACAGCCGCGGCGACAGGACTTTGAGCGCGACTCGGCGGTCGAGCAAAATGTCGCGAGCCGAGTGGACGACGCCCATCCCGCCGACGCCGAGCAAGGGTCCCACCAGGTACTTTCCTGCAACAGTTTGCCCCTCGTGCACGAGAGGCAGCGAGCCCTGCTCGCTCTCTGCTGGACGGGTAGCGGGTTCGGCCATGAGCGACGTCCCCGCGATTATGGGCCAGACGCGTCGAGAATATCAGTGGCTTTTGGTCGTGGCGGATCTCGCCACCTGTGCGGGGCGAGCGGACAGCGACAGATTCCGGGCTTTGGTGCCACACCGAAGACCACGTGGTCATTAATTCAATCGATTGGCCACTCGACACTGCTGCCGTCGGCTACGGGTGGCAGGCTCGGCGCCTCTTCGACGTGTGGCGTCGAGCCGCCGGTCTCGAGCGCGGCGACCGCACGCCACCAAGGCTCGACACTCTCCACGTGCGCGGGCTCGACAGGCTCGCCGAGCATTGGCATCACCAGCTGCGCGCCGCGTTGTGGAGCAAGGCGTAGCAGCGTTTCTGCTGGTTCGTCCCAAGCGTGAATCGCCAAGTTGAAGGTGCCCCAGTGCACTGGCAGTAGCTTGCCGCCGCCGAGCAGGCTGAGCGCTTCGAGCGCGTGCTCGGGCCCGAGGTGGATATCACCCCAAGCCTCGTGAAACGCGCCCACCTCGAGCAGCACCAGATCGAACGCTCCGAAGCGCTCGCGTATCGCAGCGTACTCCGGAGTCAGACCGGTATCGCCGCTGAAGAACACGGCGTGTCTTGGCCCGCGCACCGCGAACGACGACCACAGCGTCGCATTGCGGCGGCCCAAGCCGCGCCCCGAAAAATGCTGCGAGGGGGCTGCGCTGACCGAGAGCCCAGTGCCTGGCACGCGGGCTTCCTCCCACCAATCCAGCTCGGTAATGCGCTCGGCAGGCACGCCCCAGGCCTGTAAATGAGCGCCCACGCCGAGCGAGGTGAAGAACGGCACGTCGCGCGTGGCTAGCTCGAGGATCGTTGGATAGTCCAGGTGATCGTAGTGGTCGTGCGACACGATCACGGCGTCGAGCTTGGGCAGCGCGGCCACCGAAATCGGCACGGGTTGAAAGCGCTTCGGCCCCGCGAAGCTGACCGGCGACGCACGCTCACCCCAAACCGGATCGGTCAGCACCCGCGCGCCATCGAGCTCGAGCAGCACGGTCGAATGCCCGAGCCAGGTTGACCGCAAGCCGGTCTCTGGAGCCTGTTGCCAACCCTGAACAGGGCTGTGCGAAGGCAACGGCGCGCGCGGCGTGCGTCGCTGACCGCCGCACAAAAACTCCGCAATCGTCGGTGTAGCCGTGCCCTTCTTCAGCCCCTGCGCGACCGGCGCTGTATTCACAAACGCGCCGTCCACATAGCGCGGCGACGCCTTCATGCGCTCCAGCCGCAACCCGCTCGCCTGCGCTCCGAACGACTTCAGGTGCATGCGTTTGTTCTAGGGCCGCGCGCACACGACTGCCAGCCACCCCCGCGCCCGCAGCAAATCTCTGGGTTTTTGTTGATGGTCACCCGGCACACAGACCGCGTCGCAGCCTTCGGCGTCGCGGACGCGACAGCAGAAGAACGAACCGCCAAGCGGGCGGGTGTCCTGCCAGAGTCCTTAAGAGTCCGGTCATGTGGCAGACCCTGGAGCGTTTCATGGTCTCGTGCCCTCGCGTGGGAGCCGATCTACGTCGGTCTTCCCTCAAGATTGGTCACATCTCGAACAGGGTGGCGTCTTTGCCTTCGTGAGCGCGGGCGCATTGCCCGAAATCATGGCTTGAGGCGCGCGCGAGCGTTGGGGACCGCGTCGTGCCTACGCCGTGCCTACGCGTGGAGGTCGATCTACGTCGTTCTTCCCTCAAGATTGGTCACCTCTCCTGTCAGGAGAGGGAGCCCCGCGGAAAGCGTCGTTCCCCGCGCCTTTTGCGCTCGCTCCGAATGCAAAGGTTCTACAGGGAAGGCGCGGACTCGAAGGCAGCGACCTGGGGGCAAGCGTTAATCCCCATGCTCAGGGGTGGTGCGCTTGGAGTCGATAGCCCTTGCGCACGCAAAACAGTGGGGAGCCCCCAGCAATTTGGGTCTGAAAACAGGCCAAT
>DATCFJ010000896.1:0-4519 GCA_036509605.1 Polyangiaceae bacterium
CTCCCAGGTTTAAAGCCGGTTTCATGATTCAGAACTCCTTTCTCCTTGAGCGGTGATCAGGACAGAAACGGATCCTTGCTCGCGGGCGCGCCCTTCTGCGCAGCGATGGCCGCTGCGACGGCTGCGGGCGGGAGGCCAGGGACGGTCGCAGTGGTCGTGCTCGCTCCGGCGATTGGCGCGGGCGCTGTCGCGGTCGCGGCCGGCGTCTGAGCTGGCTGTGTGGGGTCCGCCGGCGTGTTGCCCGTCGAACGGCGGCGCGCATTGCCCGCGTACAGGTTCGGCGCAATTGCGTCGGCGTCCCCGTCGTGACGGTGCAGGTAGCCCACGGCGGCTCGCGCTTCTTCGTACGTGCGAATCATCAGCGTGAAGGCGCGCATGCGCTTGTCGGTCGCGTCCGCGAGCAACGCCGGGCCTTGCTCGCGCAAGCCGAGCACGCGCGTGAGCCGCGTACCCACGCGCGAAGCGGTCTGCAGATCCTCCGCAACCGTCGCCGATTTGCCCTGAATTTGCGGCCAACTCTCCTGAAAGGCCTGGCTCAACATCTGCAGATCTTGGGCCACGTTCTTGTTGCCGTTGGCACCTTTCAGCTGCTCGAGCTTGCGATCGTCGAACAGCCCGTGCAGCGCCAGCGCCCGGGCGTCAGCGAGCAGGCGCTCACGGAGCGACGCGGCTTCGGTCGCCAGCTCCTGCAGATCATCCGGTGGCAGCGTCGCGGTCTGGAACGCACCTTGCGCAAAAGTCAGCGCCAAGACGTAGTCCTCCAACTTGTCGAACGCCGCCAAGTCGAACGCCGGGAGCTCCTTGGCCATGCGATCACGCAGCGCCTTCACCTCGGGCAGCACGCCCAGAACGGTGCCCGCAGCCACCTGGATGTCCAGGTTCACCTGTGAAACCTGCTCCGGCGCCAACGCAGCCATGTCGGCCGTCACCCGCGCATAGGCATCCGCCGCCAACTTCTCATCACCCGCCAAACCACCAATGCCATTGTTCGTAGCCATGACTCTCTCCCTTGGATTTGCTGACGGGAAATTCCGTCAGATAACGTCTCATCGGGCGGAGCGGGAGAGCGGTTGCGGAAATTCGGCGGGTGTTCTCCACCGCTTCGAGCGAACGCGCACCAGGGCGATGTTTCGGGGCACGGTCTGAGGCGATTGGGGGACGATTCGTCCGCCCGTTTTGACCTGGTTTGCCGGTGTTGCCCGCGCCAGGCGTTTGCAAGATGAACGCCGGCCACGTAGATTTCACTCGTGGCAAGCGACACGACGCCGTCAGCGCAGGAAATCCAAATCGGGATCGCTCGTCGCCTCGGTCCCGAGGGGCGCCTCCGAGTCGCCGTCGAGCTGAGCGAAGACATTCGTCGAGTTTCGATCGACGGCGTCCGCCGGAGGAATCCCGCGTACTCCTACGAGCAGGCTCGTCGAGTCCTGCTGGGCGCTATTTGGGGCCCTCGGCTCTCCGAGCGCGTCTGGCCAACCGCTGAACGATGAGCGACCTCACGGGGCTGCTCGAGCGCATCGTGCCGGCGCTCAATCGAGCCGGAGTCCCCTTTATGATCGCGGGGTCATTCGCGAGCGCCGCGCACGGCCTGCCGCGATCGACCAACGATCTCGACATCGTGATCGATCCGACTCGTGAAGCCCTCGACCAATTCTTGGCGCAGCTGCCCGCCGACGCGTACTATGTCGACGTCGACGTCGCGCGCGATGCGTTTCGTCACCGCGGGATGTTCAACCTCATCGACCATGTCACCGGTTGGAAGATTGACTTCATCTTCCGCCGACATCGCGCCTTCAGCGCCGAGGAGTTCGGTCGGCGTGCCTCCGTGCTTTTGTTGGGCATCGACGTTCAAATGGCGTCTGCCGAGGACACGATCATCGCCAAGCTAGAGTGGTCGAAAATGAGTGGCGGCTCGGAGCGTCAACGGCGGGACGTGGCTGGGATCATAGCCACGGTCGGTGATATGCTCGATCGTGCCTATCTCGAGCACTGGCTCACAGCGCTAGAGCTACAGCCCGAGTGGACGCTCGCCCAGCAGACTCCGCTAAGCTAACGACCTTTACGGGCCACGTCCGCAGGCGGCGCTGGGCGCGCTTGGTGATTTTGAGCTTCACGACGGCGAGCGTAGCTCAGCCAGCACGACATCGAAATCGACAAGCTCGCCAGCGTCGGCCTCCGCCATGCTCGCCTCGAGCTCGCGATTCAGCGCTGCGCGTTCCTCGTCGTCGAGATCGTCACCGACGTCCACGCCTTCAAGCCGTTCGGCAGGCACCAGGTAGAGCTCGGTGCCATTCGGCAAATCCGTCGGCTCATCGATCTGGATTCGACCATTTGCCACTCGGATTTTCGGCGCGTTCATAACTCGTAGAGTACCGCGTTTCGTGCCGGCGCGCCGCGCCTAAAGTCGCAGGGGTAGTTCCGCACCAGGCCGGCGTGCCGGGCCCCACGCGGGTCGCGCGGTACTCCGAGAGGGCCGCTGCAGAACGGCTCAACCAAGCTATGCTCTGGACGACCTGTGGCAATCGAAGTCCTGATCCAATCAATCCTTAGCGGCCGCTTCCTCGAAGCCCGCCAGTGGGTTGCTGACGCCCATCGGGCGGGGATTCGCTTCGAGCACATTCTGAAGCCTGCGCTTGGCCAGGTTGAGCTGGCCCTTGCGGCCGGCGTGATGGAGCTGCTCGCTGAGCGGGAGCACCAAGCCGCACCGGGCTGGACTCGGGAAGTCGGTCAGCTCGCTGAGCCGTTCTACGTGGGCAAGCTTGCCAAGATGCCGCATAGCGCTGAAGAAGCGCGCCGGAACGGTCCAGAGCCGCTACGGCGCCGCAATGTGTTCGCGCTGCCGAACTTCCTCACGATTGTTTAAAGTCGCTCGTCTGGAGTCGGTTTGAACAGGTCGCGCTCGCAACAGGGCAAAATGGGCGAAGGACGGTTCGGCGCGGCTTCGGAGCGCTCAAAGCAGAACGCGCGACGCGATCTTCACGGCGGGCTCGATACTGCTTGAGATAGTCCGAAGCGTCCATTCCTCGTCCCGCTTCTGAGTCATCCAATGCGCGGTCGAGGGAAGCGTGCAGTGCTGCTCGTTCGTCAGCGCTCAGCTCGGCGTCGATCACAAGCACTTCGACCTCGGCACTCTCAGGTTTGGGCACAGTTGAACGCGGTGTCGCTCATGGTCGCCCCCCCCCTGCACACCGTGAAATCGTTGTCGGGAGGGGGTCGACCGTGCAGCTCGACGCGCGATTCGTTTTTTGGAGGGGTCCGACCGCACCGGAGTGACGGGAAATTCGTTTTTCGGGAGGGTTCGACCCTCCGGGAAACCGGGAAATTCGTTTGTGGGGAGGGGTCGACCCCCTTCGACAACGAATTTTTCGCCATCGAGCGGGGGTGACCCCCTCGGACTGCAGTTGCTAGATGCGATCCAATCCAAGAAATCCGCGACGCTGGCCGTGAACACTGCGGGGCTGTAGACTTCGATCCGATGCAGGCGCTCAAAGCTCACGTCCACAACGGCCGCCTCGTACTCGACGAGCCCCCCGACTTGCCGGAAGGTGAAGTCGTTGAGCTCATCCCAGTCGATGAGGTTCTGGCCACGGGTGGCGACTACCTCGACGACGAAGAACGTGAGTGATGATTCATTGCATAGCGGCCATGTTTTTGACGCCGAGGGCGAGAATACGAACGCGCTGGCGGGTGGGCCTTCGGTTGTCCTAGACTCAGGCCAGGTCACGCTTTGGGTGAGTTTGGATGAGCGATGTCACGACTAGCTGCGTTGACGAGACGAGGAACCTAAGCCGACGAGCCCCCGGGCACATTCCGGCACTCGACGGAGTCCGTGGGTTAGCTATCATCGCGGTGCTGCTGTTCCACATGAACATGCACGTTCATGCGTACCGATTCCACAGCGCCCCCGCCAAACAGGCAGCGGCCCGAGCGTTGCTCGCGATTACGGACCGCGGGTGGGTCGGTGTCGATCTATTTTTTGTGCTCTCGGGTTTTCTCATCACCCGAATATTGGTTGATGCCCGTACGTCGACCAACTACTACCGCGTTTTTTACGCACGGAGAGCGCTGCGGATCTTCCCGCTCTACTTCTCGGTATTGGTATTGGGCCTCGTCGTGGTGCCATCACTGGCGCACATCACTAGCGCCGGATACACGAGCGCAGTGCAACACCAATGGTATCTGTGGACCTACTGCTCGAACATTGGTTCTTCGTTCGGTGTCGAATTCGGCCCGTTTAGCCATTTCTGGTCATTGGCGGTCGAAGAACATTTTTACTTGCTGTGGCCCTTTCTAGTACGGATATCGCCTCCAAAACGATTGGCCCCGATTTGCATCGTCTGCATCTTCGGCGCGCTCGTGGCGCGGCTCGCCCTTATCCACGCAGGGCTTCCGGTCGCGGCCGGGTGGCTCACTCCTAGTCGCGTGGACGCCTTTGGATTTGGCGGTCTCGCTGCGGTGGTCGCAGACGGCGTAACTAACACAAAGTGGAGGCGTCTCTTTGGGCGTGCTATTTTTGCTATTT